>JBAVYC010000398.1:0-4654 GCA_049698595.1 Desulfobacterales bacterium
TTCCTCACCGGCGGCGGTGTATTTCGGCTCTTGGACACCACAATCTCGCCGTCCACCAGCACCATGGCAACACCGGGTATATCGCCGGCTGCGATGGCCGACAACGCATCTTCACCCACCGAACCCATCGGAGCATCCATAATCACCAGGTCGGCCTCAAGTCCCTCGGCAACGACCCCCCGGGGTAGTTTATGGACCCGGGCGGTGTTTCCGGTCGCCATGCAGATGGCCTCTGCAGGTTTAATCGGCGACAGACTCGCCAAGTGCGCGATGACCCTTAAAACCCCCAACGGCACCACACCGGTGCCGGATGGCGCGTCATTACCGATAATGATGCGCTTGAGGGCGCTATGCTCAACACACAGATTGGCCGCTTCTACCATTATCTTCGGGTTGCCGCAATGTACGATTTCCAGCGCGAAATCAGTGTCGGTAACCAGGCGTTTGACTTCATCCAAAGCGACGGCTGTCGGTCCGCCGTTAATATGTGACACGATGGTCGGAGCGGTCTGGATAACCATCTCGGCCGTCACCGTGCTGCTGCCTGGAATGGATGTCCCACCGGTATGCATCATGATGGTCATACCGCACGCTTTGGCCCATTTAACCATGGGTGCGGCATCTTCCGGATTTTTAACCGATCCCAACCCGATTTCACCAACGGTGCGCACGCCCTCCTTGGCCATTTCCTCGAAATCCTTTGCGGTCAGCCCTTTTTCCAAAATGACCGCACCGCCGACGACCTTGGCGCCCCCGGGTCTGAAATTGGCAAAGGACTTGGCCGCCAGAATCGCCAGGGCTTTGGTGCCGGCGGGGTCCTTCGGTCTGCCGGGCAGATGAACTTCGCCCGCGGAGATGAAGGTCGTCACCCCACCGTGAACCTCACTTTCAAGAAAACCGGTCTGTTTTTGCCTGGGGGTGTAGTCCCCCAGAACAACGTGGCAGTGCGAATCAAACAGCCCGGGTGTGACTGTGGTGCCGGCGCAATCGATAGTTACCTCAGGGTCCAAAATATTCAGCTCTGATTCATCGCCTACTTTTTGTATTTTCCCTCCCTCAACAAAAATGGCATTGCCTTTCAAAATGGGCGCAGTAATATCTCCGCTGACGATCGTGCTGATGTTCTTTAGAAGGACGTTATGCATTTTTTGAACCTCCCTTTGGAATGACTAATGTCGATTGACGAATGACGAATTATTAAATTCGCTGCGCTCAATCTTTTTAATAGATCGACTCCGATTTTAGACTCAATATTCCAATACTCCAGTATTCCAACATTCCAGCAGGCTATCGGCGAGTGCTCCCAAAATATTACAATGCCCGCCTGTTTGGTTCTCCGCCTCCGGCGGATCCCGGGTTTGGCCCAAAAAGGCCTGCTTTGATACCGGTTTCCAAAACACGTTCCAGGTTGGCCGGTAAACTATATATGCGTTTGCCCAAGGCATCCGCCAGGGCGTTTAAAATAGCCGGAGCCGTGGGAATCAGGGCCGGCTCACCCACGCCTTTGGCGCCGAAAGGCCCTGTCGGTTCAGCAGATTCCACAATGATGGGAACAATTTCGGGAATATCGGCACAGGTGGGGATGTGATAATCTTTCATTGAGATGGTCTGGCCCGGGATGAAATCTTCCATTAGCGCAAATCCGATTCCCATGGCGACCCCGCCACAGATTTGCCCTTTGACGTTTTCAGGATGAATCGCCTTGCCGACATCATGGGCTGCGAAAACTTTTTCAATGCTGACTTCTCCGGTCAGGGTATCCACGGTCAACAAAACCAGCTGGCCGGCAAATGCAAAGGTGGTGTAAGGAACGCCCTGCCCGGTTTCAGGATCCAAAGGTACGGTTTCCGGGTCAAAGTAGCCTTGCCATTTAAGCGGGATGCCTTTCCGGTTGGCGCGTTGTGCCAAAACAGATAATTCCACCTTGTTGTCCGGATTGCCGGAATCCATAACAAAGCCCCCTTTGAGCACTAGCGCAGATTTGGGCACCCTCAGTTTGTTGACGGCCTCGGTGAAAAGTACATCGGCCAGTTTGTCGGCCGCTTCTTTGACCGCGTTGCCGGAAATGTAGGTCTGCCGGCTGGCGGAAGTCGCGCCGGCATTGGTGGTGCAGCGGGTATCGGCCACAAAAAGACGGATGTCTTCCGGTTTGATTCCCAGGGACTCGGCGGCAATTTGCGCCAGGATGGTGGTCGATCCCTGTCCGATGTCCGCGCAGCCGGAGTAAAGGCTTACGTTTCCGCCCAGGTCCATCTTGATTTTGGCGGTGGACGGATTTCGCACCCCGGTATTGCCGATGCCGTACCACATGCCGCCCAGACCGATGCCTCTTTTTTTATAGGGTCCACTTTCGCCTGTGCGCCATGCAGATTTGGCCCATTCATAGTGAGGCCTTAACGCCTCTAGGCAATCCCTGATCCCGACGCTGGACGTTAATTTCTGTCCGGTGGCAGTTTCAGATCCGGGCTTGAAGGCATTCAACAATCTAAATTCGAGCGGATCCATACCCAGCTTTTCCGCCAGCAGATCCATGTGTGACTCGTGGGCAATCGCCATCTGAGGCGTCCCAAAACCCCGCATGGCCCCGCAAAAGGGATTATTGGTATACACACAACGGCTTTCGATATCGACATTTTCAACCTCATAGGGACCGGTGGCATGCACGGCGGCCCGCGACGCCACTGCAATGCCGTAAGAACCATAGGCTCCGGTGTCTCCGATTATCGACGCCTGCAGGGCCAGCAGTTTTCCATTGCGATCGGTTCCGGTTTTCAGAGTCATCTCAAGCGGATGTCGCTTGGCCGTAGCCAGAAAGGACTCCTCCCTGGAATAAACCATCGTTACCGGTCTTTTAAGGTGCAGTAACGCCAAGCCGATGAATCCCTGCATATTCAAATCCAGTTTGGAGCCGAACCCACCACCCGTGGCGGCCTGAACGATGCGGACCTGATCATCCTCAAGCCCTAAAAGTCCGCAGACTTCTTTGTGGTCGTAGTGCGGATTTTGAGTCGAGGCGTAAATGACCAGGATGCCGTCTTCATCCACATACCCGGCACCGGCATCGGGCTCCAGATAGCTGTGTTCGATCCGAGCGGTTCGATAGGTTTTTTCGATCACAATGTCACAGCGTTTAAAGGCCTGATCGACATCACCTTTTCTGAGCTTACGGGTAAACAGCACATTGCCCTTTGCATGAATTTTTGGCGCATCCGGCTTTAGCGCCGCCGCGGGTGCAAACACCGCCGGCAGTTCCTCATAAGTCACGTCGATCAATGCCATTGCCCGTTTGGCCGCTTTTTCGCTTTCGGCGGCAATCAAGGCGATGGGCTCCCCGACAGCCCGCACCTTGCCGGTCGCCAGCAGCGGCTGATCCTTATTGATGATGCCGATTAAATTTTTACCGGGAATGTCCCCGGCGGTGAAAATTCCGACGACCCCCTTGACGGCCAGCGCCTTTTCACAATCGATATCAACAAGATTCGCATGGGCTTTGACGCTTCGCAAGACTTTGAGTACAAGAGTGTCTCCGAAATCAAGATCGGCGCTGAAGATCGGCTCTCCGCGCAGCCGTTCGATGACACCGATTTTGGGGATGGATTGTCCAATTGTTGAATATTCAGTTTTCATTTTAGGCAATCTGATGATTATAGCTTGAGAGATACATTCCATTATATTGGAATGCTGAAATATTGTTTAAATAGAATGGCATCAGGTTCAAGGCATAAGGCTCAAGGCAATTTTTTTCCCTGTGCCCTTAACCCTGCGCCTTACGCCGGGTTGTTCTAAACGCTTCCTTCCATAATGCTAAAATTCCGTTCAGATAAACTAACAAGTTCTCCAGTTATTGGATCAACGGCCACAACAACCGCACAAAAAGGCCCTGGATCGCGGGTTCCTTATAAACAGCCGACAACCTTCGCCCCGTAATTTCGATCATGCGCTCGGCCAAAACGCGACCCGTTTCCCATAACAGTTTCTCATCCGGCACCCTATCCAGCAACATCTCTTCAATCTCCCGGAATCGATGGGGTGTCGGGGTGCAGGATCCCAAGGCAAAACGGAAAAAAGATATGGTTTTGTCGGCCGCCTGCCCGGCCATAGCCGCCATGCTCATCCTCGCAATGGCCAGTTCTTTTCTTCTACCGATTTTTTGGAAATCCGCAAACTCAACCTCAACAGGTTTGGGTTTAAGGATGAAATGGGTGATGAGTTCATTGGGTCGCAAGGTACAATGATAAGGCCCCCCCGCCATCTCCTCGATCGGCACGTTTCGCTGACCGGCAGGACTGACCACCACCGCCACGGCATCGTGGATAAGCAACGGTGGGATGGTATCGCCGCACGGGGAACAGTGGGCCACATTTCCGCCAATGGTCGCGATATTTCGGACCTGCCGGCCGGCAAATCTATCCGCGGCTTTTTGCAGCGCCGGGGCATGGCGCCCGATGATTTCGGATGTGTCAATTTCGCTGATCGTCACTGCCGCGCCAATGGTTAACTCGGTATCCCTGATCGCTACCTCCCGCAGGGCGGACAAGCGACTTATATCCAGCAAATACTTGGTTTGCAGGGTGCCGGCACGCATATCGATCATCACGTCGCTGCCACCGGCCAGGATGGTGGTGTCCGCTGCCTGCTTCTTTATAAAATCGAG
>JBAVYC010000399.1:0-4692 GCA_049698595.1 Desulfobacterales bacterium
CTGATGCTCACTCATTAAATTACTACCGTTCATAATGATGGCGGCCAGTAGGAAATCAATTTTTAGCAGCGTTTTCTATAAAATTAGACCTACCTCTCCGTTAAGTACTTCTATTTGAGGCAGACGTTATCTTTTACGCTGCTTTGCGTCGCTTCTGCTTCTTTAGCTCTTTTTGCTGAAGCAGGTGACCCAATATTTGTATATTGCGCGCTAACACTGATAACGCGACATAACGTTCAAACCCATGTAGTCCGTGATCCAGGCAGCGGTCTAATCCGTGATTTTCCAAAGCATTAATAGAAGATTCAACTGCTGAATGCTTACGCCGGGATTCAACAAATTCTTCTGACTGCTCTATTTCTTTGTCTTTGACCGATAGACGACCCTTTTTGGGTAGAACAACGTAATCTAATATGTCGGCTAACTGACTTTTGTTCTCAGGGCTATAAAAGCCTCTATCAAAACTGCTACCGACAAGATTTTCAAATCTATCCTTGGTCTCTTGAATCATGACAACAGCCAGCTTATCATCGGTCTGTTGGAGCATGACGCGGTGATGCAGAATGAAACCGAACTGATCTTTATGCACACAAACGCCTAAGCCCAACTCTTGCGGCACTCCGGCTTTGCCTTTGCTGATCCACTCGGTATGCGGTTGAAAAATTGAGAAAACTTTTTCTTCGTGCGGTATCTTCTCATCGAAAACAACTCTTCTGCGGATCTGATCGATTTGCCGCTCGGCATGGCGAATATATTCTTCAATCGTGATCAACCTTAATTGCTGGCTCATTGACAATATGCCAAGCTCTCGCAGGATACAGACCGTCTCTTTGACCCTTATTACAAAGCCCTGACAGACATCGATGTAATTTTGATGCTTGGCAATAATGAATTCATCTCGTTTTTGTACTTTAGCTTCATCCTTTGATGTGGAGCGTCTCAGCTTTTGAACACCACGCAGTAAGCGTTTTACTTTTAGTATGTTATGATGACTTTGCCGCCAGGCTGTGATGCCGACTTCTGAACAGATGATCGCAATCAGGCTAATCATTTTGCGCATGGCATCAAAGAGCAGATTGGTGTCGGTCGGATAGTGCACGTCGGTTTCAACGACAAACGAATCACAGCTGCCCCTTAACTGCGGATCTTTGTCTGGCGAAATAATGCTGTGGCCGGCTTTGACAACAATTTGATTAACTTCATCGAGTATCGGTGGAGTCAGTAATGCAATATTATCCCTGATGGTCTGCAGGGGGTAATTGGATTCAAAATCAGTTTCGCGGTGGCCAAGCATTTGACGTAATTTATAGTGATTGTTGGCCATCTCATGAACTTTGTCAAAATCCCAGTTGCAGTTTAAACGCAAGGTGGCTAAAACCAGTATCTTCCATAGATCCATGCCGGGTCTGCCGCTTTCGTAGCTCTTTTTCGGTACTACCTGTTTTAGGACGTTGAAAACCTTTTCGCGGATGGCCGGTGTGCTGTAGATGTATTGCAGTCCCATTAGCAGCTTGGGGATTTCATCTCGGGATTCAAGATCAAATTCAATGTTAGCGATATCTTTTTTCCAAAATTCCATTTGCAAATCGATGACTTTTCGCATAGATTATTCCCACGAAGATTTTTCAGGTTTAACTCGTTTTGACTTTTCTACTTTGCAGGTAGAAACTATTACTGAAAAACTCCGTTGGAATTTTATAATATATTGAAATTAATATAAATATTATTTTGCAAGGAATCCTAATTGTATCAATATTGAGCCAATCTTCTCTATTTTCGTTGCGGTGCTCAAAGGCAACAATATTAAAAATACCATATAATTTCAAGTAAATAAACGATATCGGTTAATATGGGAGACGATTTTATGATGAATTGGGGTTGATTTTTCGGCAAAATATGTTACATATAGGATATTAAAATCCTTAATGTATCAGGAGGGAATATGCCAAAAATCGATGCTCAAAAGAAGCTTGAGAATTTTATCAAAAGTCGACGAGTAGTACAGATGAGAGATCTGTTTGAAGTTGTTCAGTCCACTTCACGAATGACTGTCTTCAGACGACTTAGTGGGGTTGAGTATCTTTGCAGCTATACTCATACGGGTCGCTACTATACGCTTTTCGATATTGCCCGCTTTGACTCAGATGGTATTTGGTTTTACGATGATATTGGTTTTTCTCAAAATGGCTCTTTAAAAAATACCGTTACCTATCTGGTTGATAATGGTGATGGGGGAAAATTTCATTCAGATCTTCAAAGACAATTACGGGTTCGTGTTCACAACGTGTTATTGGATTTGGTAAGATCAAAGCAGATAAAGCGAACAAAGTTTGAAGGCCAATTTCTTTATCTGAGCAGTGATAAAGCACGAAGCACAAAGCAGATCGAACAACGTGATAAACTTTCAAAGCAGCTAAGGCGAATACCGGTTTTTATTACAGAGCCGATGGTTATCGAGATTTTAGCCGAGGTGATTCGCCAATCCAAAAAACATCCGCGTGCGGACCAGGTTGCATCAGCGTTGGCTATCAGAGGGCTGCCGATAGCAGAAAAAGATGTTATGACGGTATTTGATCATTATGATATCGAAAAAAAAACTGCGGATTCACACTGATTCGATACTTAAGAAAGTGCATTGATCAGCTGACATGGCGATTTTCAGCAGCCACATTATTTGCTGAGATTCCGACGGCCAGGTTTGTTCCGAGCGACTACAATTGTGTCAGGTGTAGAAAAAAGTTGAAAGTCTTGAAGACCCACACAAAAACGGCAGCGACCTTAGAAATTGGGTTGGTTAGAATCCATGAGACAATTAAACATTGTGACAGTTGCGATGGAATTTACCGCAGCGATGAACCACGAAAACTGGTACCGCATGGATGCAGGTCTGGATTTAATGTTCTGGTATATGTCGGCATGGCGCTGTTTGTTGCATGTAAGAACGAAAAACAGATTAAAGCAGAACTTAAAAGCTTAAATATTCCGATTTCCATTCGGCAGATTGGATATTTAGCTAAGAAATTTATTGTTTATCTGGCACTTGCTCATAAACAAAGCCGTGGCAAGATAAAAGATTTGCTTTCAGCAAGAGGTGGCTACATTTTACATTTGGATGGTACTTGTGAAGGGGACAGTCCACATCTGATGAGTGCTCTTGACGGAATCGCACAGATCGTTTTAGACAATATCAAGATACCTTCAGAAAAAGCAGATAAGATCATTCCTTTCCTCAGACGGATCAAACGCTGCTACGGTATACCACTTGCCCTGGTTCATGATATGGGTGCCGGTATATTATCAGCAGTTAAAGAAGTTTTTCCCAAGGTTTTAGATTATATCTGTCATTATCATTTTCTGCGAGATATTGGCAATGATCTCTTTGGGATTGAATATGCAAGGATTAGAAGTGAGTTAGCAAAATATAGTATTCGCCCATCTCTACGAAAAATTATCAAAGCCATAGAAGAAAGGATGGAGGCGCAGCCAGAGATGTCCAATAGTTTGGATTGTTACTTAAAGGATGAGGGCAAAAGCAGAGATGTTTTGCCCAGTGTTCTGGCGTATATCCTATCGACTTGGGTATTGGATGCCGATAGCGAATTAGATGGATATGGTTTTCCATTTGATCGCTCTCATCTTATTTTCTATAAAAGGTTGAAGACTGCAAAAATTATAGTGGAAAATTTATCAACCAAGAAGAAAAAGGATGGATATATTATCAAATTAAATCGTGTGCTAGGACGGGCTATAAATGACAGTAACCTAAAAGCAACAGTCAGCAGAATGGAAGAAAAGGTGCAGATATTTGATCAACTTCGCGATACGATGCGTATAGCTGTTGCCAATGGCAAAAAAGGATTAAATGATGATGGTGAAAATGTTGACATGAAAACAATTAAAGAAGCCGTCACAATTTTTCGTAACTCAGATAAAATCAAAGCAGCTGTTGAAAGCAATGTAGATTACAAGAAGATGGTAAAGCAGATTGATAAATATTGGGAGAAACTCTTTGCCGATCCAATCATGGTTACAACTGCAAATGGAGAGAAGATTTTAGTTCAACCGCAGCGAACCAATAATATTCTGGAACGTTTTTTCAGGGATTTAAAAAGGATGTACCGAAGTAAAGCTGGAACCCAATCGCTGAATAAAGTGATAAAGGCCATGCTTGCTGATACACCGTTAGTGAAGAATTTATCTAATCCGCAATATGTGCAAATCATTCTTAACGGCCACAATACTCTTGAGGACCGATTTGCTGAAATCGATGAAAAGCTTGTAAGGCAAGAAATGAAAAAAAGTGAAGTCCATCGAGGTATATCTGCAAGGATGAAAAAAGTATTGAGAAAACCTAATTTACCATCTTTGTTAGCTAAAACGTCGAAAGCAGCGGCGACATTGTGAAATCCAGCGGAGTTTTGCCATCATAGCTGAAAAATGCATGATATCCAATTAAAACAGACAGATAGGTCCATTGAGGACATAAAGCAAGTAATCTGCAATCGAAAGTTTGAGGAAAAACTCAATTATGACACTTGATTTTGATGATAACTAAATTGGCAAAAAACACGTTGGCGGCATAATACATAGTTAGCTACGTGCTAAATCATAGCTGATGGGTGTAATTACTCAACAAAGCTAGATTACGCACCTTCACATCTTCTTCAATTTCACGTACAACCTCCATGTATC
>JBAVYC010000400.1:0-2079 GCA_049698595.1 Desulfobacterales bacterium
CTTCAATTCCATCTTCAATTCGGTCGCCGTCAGTATCGGGATTCAAAGGATCTGTTTGGGTGGCAGGATCGAGATCCGGCTGGAAGAAAGCGGTGTCCGTGCCGGGTTCTATATCTGCGGAAGTAAAACCCAGTTCGGTGCCGTCCTGGATGCCGTCATTGTCCGTGTCCGGGTTATTGGGATCAGTTTCACCGGAATCAACCATCCCATTGTGATTGGCATCCTCGGAAACATCTAAAATCCCGTCATCATCTGAGTCTTCCATATAAACAGCCGGGTTGATAGAAGTTGTCACCCGGTCTATCACGACGCTGGATCCCTGTGCCCTGACTTCGATGGTGTGTGAGCCCGGAGCAGTCACGCTTGCATCCCACAGGCCAAACCAAACCGGTGTATTCTCAATCCGTTGCATGGCATGCCAATCACCGGTTCCATCAATGCGGAACTCTACCTGAATCACAGGACTTTTGTCAAAAATGAGTGCACGGATAGGATTGGAACGACTCTGGGGAATTTCATAGGCATAAGAATTGGGACATTCACCCAGACACCGGTCGTCGGGCGCGGTTATCATGACGACCGGCCACAACCCTTTTTGCGCCGGTATCATGGAGACGCCATTTCCGTCCACAGCCATAAGGGCATAATGGTCGTTGTTTGATTTTCCGAGAGAGTCAACGTTGATGTAAAATATTTCGCTGACAATATCTTTCGTCCAGATACTTTCCACATAGTTATGGGTGTGGCCGAAACCATAAAGCGATACCCCATATAAATCGATGAGATCCTGAAGATCATCCAGACCTTTGGTGATGGCTGTCTCGGTCCAGTCAGAGGCATCGGCTTCAAAGGGATGGTGACCGAACATAAAGGTGATTTCGGCATCCTGCTGGGCAATCAGCTCCGATTCGATAAAGGCTATTTCGCCGTCGGTAAGCTTGGCATGATCGCCAAAATTATCCCAGGGCCAGATGCTGAACTCGGCGCCATCATTGCCTGTCGTGGCGATTCCCAGAAAGTGGTATTTCCCATAGGGAAACTCTTTTGTCCATGAATGCTGAGTGGTGCCGTGGGCAGCACCCTGGATAGAGTAATATAGATAGTAAGCAAAATGTTCATCCCGATAATGGTCGTGATTGCCGGGAATGTCATAGTAAATACCGGCGTGCATGCCGGCGCTGTCCAGAATCTGGCGGTAAACCTCCCATTCTTCAGAGAACTGCTTTTCGGGGATGGTGCCGCCGTTGGTGGCATCGGTCAGATCGCCGGTGGCCACAATAAACAGCGGATCTATGGTTTGGCGGGCAGCGTTCACCGCCCAGGTGAGATAATTGGTATCCTGAGGGCCATCGGCGCCGATATGGATATCGGAGATAACCATAAACCAGAAAATTCGCTCGGCACTGTGGTGATAGTATGATTTGCCCGGCATCGCGACAGCAATCACAGGCGATAAAAAAAATAAAACCAGGCTCAATTGAAAAACCCGGGTATAAACATCCTTTTTCATGGCAGCTCTCCGGACCGGCTGTTAGCAGGGCCAGTCCTGGCAGCCCGCTTTTCCAACTTGCCGATAAAATCATCTATCACGCGAATGGCGCGATCATCGCTTTCCAAGGCGCGTAAGTCTTCCAAAGCGTTAATGGCGCCCCGGTAATCTCCGTTCTTCTCGAGTGCCGATGCCAGGCGCAGGTAGATCTCTTTTTGCTGCGGGGCAATGACCAGGGCGGACCGGTAGGTCTCGGCGGCCGCGGCGTATTTTTTCTGTGCAGAATAGGTCCGACCTAGATGAAGATAGGTGTTGATCCTGTTTGGATTTTTCGCAATGGCTTTTTGAAAGGCTGTTTCCGCCAGAGCAAATTCAGCATGTGCGCCGGCCTTGTTTTTCTGGGGTATAGCTTTTAAAAATGCACTATTAAAATGCTTTAGACCCATCTTTTCTAAATCCTCTTCGCTTTGGGCCCGGGCGTGGGAAAATAGCCCCGTAAAGGCCAGAAAAAGAATTGTTAAAAACAATATTTTTCTCATAGAGTCACACACCTTTTCGATGTTCGGGGTTTCGCTTCAGGGAAATCAATC
>JBAVYC010000401.1:0-5871 GCA_049698595.1 Desulfobacterales bacterium
ACCTGGGACATTGTCAATCTCGGAATTGCCTGTACCTTTCAGAACATGAGGCCCTTTCGGCGTCTGCCCATAATTGCCAACGTGATGGTGTCCTGTTTATCTCCCCGATCCATGAAACGGGGCGAATGGGTTAAAAAAATTGAAGCCAAGGCCATGGATGCGCTTGAATTTGCCGGCATCTCGGATATGGCTCTGGAGAAGGCGTCAACCCTTTCTCAGGGAGATCTTAAACGCCTTGAAGTGGCGCGCGCCATTGCGACCGAACCGGAGTTGTTGCTGCTGGACGAGCCTTTCGGGGGATTGAGTCCGGCCGAAACAGAACTCATGGCCAAGTCAATTAAACGCTTACACAAAGGGGGGCGCTTCGGCCGGCTGCACAGTGAAGGCCCGGCCATGGTGATTATCGAGCACAAGCTGCAACAGTTGATGAAGATCGCCGACCGCGTGATCGTGCTGAACTTCGGGACCATGGTGGCGGATGGTTCGCCCGAAAAAGTGTGTGCCGATAAAAACGTCATCGAATGTTATCTGGGAGAAGGAGGCAAGTAAATTGCTGCTGGAAGTTTCAAATCTAACGGTTTGTTTTGATAAGGCCATGATCATCAATGACCTCAGCATGCACGTCAAAGACGGCGAGCTTGTCAGTCTGGTGGGTCCCAACGGTGCCGGCAAATCGACACTTCTGCGGGCCATAACCGGTTTGGTGATTTGGGAGAAAAGCATCCATCGCGGCACGACCGAGGGTGATATCACTCTCAATGGCAAGGTGGTATTTGAGGGCGAGTCCATCGAGCAGGTTCCGGCCCATGAGATCACCAAAAAGGGGCTGATCCACTGTCCTGAAAGAAGACGGCCGTTTCGCGAAATGACGGTCATCGAAAACCTGTTTGCGGGCGCATATCTGGTAAAAGAAAAAAGTCAGGTGCAAAAAAACCTTGCAAATGTCTATCAGTTATTTCCCAGGCTTGAAGAAAGGTCCAAGCAGATTTCCGGAACTTTATCCGGAGGTGAGCAGCAGATGCTGGCCATCGGCAGAGCCTTGATGTCCAATCCCAAGCTGCTGTGCATCGATGAGCCCTCCACCGGTCTTGCACCGATTATGAAAGAAGAGGTCTTTAGAAAGATCGAAGACATTAAAAACATGGGAATCACCGTCTTGCTGGTGGAGCAGGAAGTCGGTGCAGTGTTTGCAATGGCCAACCGCAATTATGTGCTTTCTTCCGGTAAAATTATTGCGGAGGGTACCGGAGACGATCTGATGCAAGATGAGGTGTTGCGGAAAACTTACCTGGGGTTGTAGGTTCAGACCTGATTATTTATCTTTGATTCTATAGGGTAATGAGAAGGGGGAATCAACCTCTGAACTTTTGAACCGTGAACCTTTTAGCCAATCGCTGAGGCTGCAACGGAACATTTTGTAACTACCTAAAAATACAAAAGAAGGAGAAAAATAGACCCATGGCACAGATGATAGCAGACCGGCGGGACATCGATTTTGTTCTTTATGAACAATTAAAAACAGATGAGATGACCGGACTTGATAAGTACAAGGATTTTAATAAAAAGACCTTTGATATGATTATCACCGAAGCGCGAAATTTCGCGATAAAAGAGCTGCTGCCCACCAATGCGGTGGGTGATAAAGAGGGGCTGTGCTTTGAAAACGGCCAGGTAAAAGTTCCGGAATGTTTTCATCGTGCCTATAAACTTTTTGTTGAAGGGGAGTGGACATCCTTAACTGAGGATCCGGAATGGGGCGGCCAGGGGTTGCCCAACAACATATCCCAGGCGGTCGGCGAATATCTGATCGGCAGCAACTGGGCTGTGGCGAATTATGCCGGCATGGGTCACGGCACCGGTAAAATGATCGAAATTTTCGGCACCCGAAAGCAAAAAGACCTATTCTTAAAAAACCTTTATACCGCCAAATGGGGCGGCACCATGCTGTTGACCGAGCCCATGGCCGGTTCGGATGTCGGTGCGCTGACGACCACTGCCGTCAAGAATCCCGACGGCACTTATTCCATCAGCGGAAATAAAATTTTTATCACCAATGGGGAGTATGATCTGGCGGAAAATATCATTCACCCGGTTCTGGCACGGATTGAAGGCGATCCGCCGGGTACCAAAGGCATTTCTATTTTTCTAGTTCCCAAAGTTTGGGTCGACGAAGACGGAAGCCTGGTTGGAGAAAATGATGTCGTTTGTACGGGCATCGAAGAAAAAATGGGGATTCACGCCAGTTCGACCTGTTCCATGACCCTGGGCGGCAAAGGCAACTGTCGGGGATTGCTTCTCGGAGAAGAACGTCAGGGGATGAAGATCATGTTTTACATGATGAATGAAGCGCGACTGGGAGTTGGCTTTCAGGCCTTTAATTATGCGTCGGCCGCCTATTTGTACGCGCTCAACTATGCCCGCGAACGGGTTCAGGGCCGGGACCTCGAAAAGGGCAAAGATCCCAACGCGCCCCAGGTGCCGATCATCCGGCATCCGGATGTGCGCCGGATGTTGCTGGGAATGAAAGCCTATGTGGAAGGGATGCGCAGCTTTGTTTACTATGTGGGTCAGTGCCTTGATAAGGAAGCCCTGGCGACCGACGCAGAGGAAAGAGAATTTTTTAAAGGGTTTGGTGATTTGCTGACACCCCTGGTGAAAGCATATTGCGCCCAGCGGGGTTTTGACGTCTGTGTAGAGGCCGTCCAGGTCTACGGCGGATACGGCTTCATTCAAGAATATCCGGTCGAGCAACTCGTCAGGGACTGCAAGATAACCTCGATATACGAGGGTACCGACGGGATTCAGGCCATGGATCTTCTGGGGCGTAAACTGGGAATGGCGGAAGGCCGGGTGTTCATGAATCTTTTGGGGGAAATCCAAAAAACCATTGCCATGGCAAGGGAAACCAAAGGATTGGAAGAACTGACCGTCGAAATCGAGACGGCCGTCAACCGGCTGGGGGAGGTCGCCCTGCATATCGGTAAGAGCGCCCTGTCACCCCAGTTCAAAGTCGCCTTTGCCCATGCCTTTCCGTTTATGGAAGTCATGGGTGATGTCGTCATGGCCTGGATGTTACTGTGGCGGGCAGCTTTGGCAAAGCAGAAGCTTGACGGCGGAGCCAGGAAAAAGGATGTCGATTTTTACGAAGGTCAACTCAAAACCGCCGAATTTTTTATTCAAACCCTTCTGCCGACCACGATCGGAAAAATGAATTCCATCGTCAAAAGCAATGGATCCGCCGTGGAAATCTCCGAGGCGGCTTTCGGAGTATAAATCAGGGGAAATAGATGAGATCGCGATAATAGATAGAACGGTCAGGTGCCGGAAATCACCGGTCGACCTTAATCACTACCATAGTAATATCGTCCTCCGGCGCCTCATCTCCTCGGAATCGCTCAAGCGCCTCAGTGACGGTGTCCACGATCTGTCGGGCGGACACCGTTTGGTTGTTACGGATAATTTGCATTAACGCTTCTTTCCCGAACATCTCGCCGGCCTTATTGTGCATCTCCCAGATGCCGTCGGTTCCGATCATTATAACCTGTCCGGGCTCAATGCGACGGTGAAAGGCGTCGTATTCGAAAGCGTCGTCCAAGCCGAGTGCCAAGCCCCGGCCTTTGAGTTCTTCGAACGCGTCGGTGGCGGGATCGTAGATCAGGGCCGGATCATGCCCTGCGCGAACCCACCGAACCTCTGTCTCGCGCTCCGTGAGTTCACAGTAAAAGAAGGTCATGAAATTCCCGGTCTGCGCAGTGTCCAGACTGAGATACCGGTTGACGTCGTTAATGATGCCGGCGGCTTCACCGGGCATAGAAGAACGCAGCATGATCAGGGCCCGAGCTGTGGCCATGAGCAGGGCGGAGGATACGCCGTGACCTGAGACATCCCCGACAACCACAGTCAGTCCAGCCTGACCGCCCCGGTTGGTTTCGATAAAATCGTAATAATCTCCGCCCGTTTCGTCACAATATATACTCGCACCCGCGATATCGAATCCGGGGAACGAAGGATCGCTCTGGGGCAAAAGACTCTGTTGCACCTCCTGGGCCAGCCCCAGGGCGTTGCTCATGCGCATATGCTCCTCGATCTTGGGAACGATCTCGTTGAATGCCTGGATCAATTGGTCGCGCTCATCTTTCATACGGGATTTGAGTCTTACCGAGAAGTCGCCTTTCGCAAGCCGTTTCCAGGCGTCGATGATAGTTAGTATATGGCCGGTGCTGAGGCGCGAAGTGAAAAAGGCCACGATACCCACGAAAAATAAGGCCAGAACGACGGCGACCCCGGTGATGGTCGTCTGGTCTTTAGCATATCCCACAAACATCTGTCCAACTTCTTCAGGCAACGTCATGATCACCGATTTGGGTACAACGATCACGAAATACTGGTTCGCAATCATCGCGGCATATGCCCAGAGTGAGTCCACACCGTTGTACGGCATATCGAGGTATCCGGACTCATTGTTTTTAATCCGACGAAACAACTCCACGATTTCCGGACTCTGGCTGTATATTCCGCCCTCCGTCTTCGAACCGGGCGGGGATTCTTCTTGCGAAGAAATGACCCAAATTTTTCTTTTCTTTGAACCGGGATCCGTTTCCGCACCGACAATAAAAGAGGACATCCTTTGAGACCAACGGGAGGTCGTTTCATTTTCCATGAGGGCATGGGTGATCTTAATATCCATGGCGGCTACACCGGCAAACGACCCGTCCGGGCGATAAAATGGCATGGAAACCGTTAAGATAAGCCGGCCGGTGGTGGCATCCACAATCGGGAGCCAGGTAATGGTCTTTGATTGTTTTGCCATCTCATACCAGGGCCGCTTCCTGGGATCGTAGCCTGTCGGGTAGCCGCCGTGGCCCGGGTAAGAAATATGTACCCCGTTTTCCAGGCTGGCATATATCCAAATAAGTCCCTCCCCGTAATGCTGGTTGATGCTTCTTAGGGAAGAACTCAAACGCGTGAACCTGGCAATGTCACTGGTGACGCTTGCCTTCATCGTAGCTGGGGCCAAAAGGAAGTTGGGGTGATTGGGGCTGATGGACTTATAGGTTTCAACGCCGCCTTCGGTGCGGATCGGATGATTCTTCGATGGCGACATATCCTCGGGCGCTGACAGTGGATCGTCAAAATCGGCGGCATAATAGATTCTGGTAGGTGACGGCGGCGGCAGGGCCAGGGCGAGTTCGGCTTTGGCTGCAAGCACTCTAAGGGCGAGCTCGGTAGTCTGCCCCCCTAAAAGACTGAACGCGGCGTAGCTACGGGTGGCACGCACCATCTCCTGCTTGACCGTATCCGAAAGGGTATTTTGGGCTCTCCCGGAAATGGTTTTTCCCAACCGCCGGGACGCATTCTGGCTGATCCAGGTGACTGTCAACAGTGGAACCAGGCTGGCCGCTATCAGAACCAGAAAGTATTTCCAGCGTAGTTTCATGACCCCTCCCATCTTGCGCCTCAACCGCAATTGTTACGTCCCACGGTCATTTATATTGATAGGGTAAAAGTTTCAGCTATTTTATAGATAGAAAGCCATCCGCTAACCTAACGGACAATCTGAATATCTTTGCGGTCTATCACCCGATGCATTTTACCCGAGAACTGTTTGCTGAAATATTTTTCCAGCGACCGGCTGATGGCCGCGATTTTATCGATATCGATTCCGGTTTCGATTCCCATTTGTCCTGACATAAAGACCATGTCCTCAGTCGAAATATTACCGGAGGCCCCTTTTATAAATGGGCACCCCCCCATCCCTCCGAAAGCGGTATCAAAATGGGCGATCCCGACTTGCATGGCGGCCAGGGCATTTGCCAGACCTTTACCTTCTGTGTTGTGCAGATGCAGAAACACGGGTTTGTCTTCTGCAAG
>JBAVYC010000402.1:0-9373 GCA_049698595.1 Desulfobacterales bacterium
GGGCTAACCCTTTCCCCTTGAGCTTTCAGCTTTTGAGCTAAATTCTCTTTATCCTGATGATCCTGTTGATCCTGTCTAATTGCTATTGATAAATAAGAATCCATTCACCCCACATTTTCAACATACAAGGCGTATCTTCAACCTCGACTATCGCTCAACTTAATCAGCCACCACCAGCTGGGGGGATGAGGATGGCCCCTGGAAGGGACCGGGGCCACCTCTGCTGGGGGCCGCGAATTTTTAATGATCGCAGACGTTTCCCCTGACTCGCAACGTACCGTCCAGGTACTGCTTTACCGGTTCTTCAGGTGCCAACTACCACTTTGATGTCGTTTTGAAAAAATTGAAGATTGCATTTCACTCTCGTCTTTTGTAGATTAAATAGTCGAGATTAAGTGAATTATATACCACCGTGGGAGGGTCAAGAGTGCAATGGTTAAGCAATCCCGCTGGTTGCCGAAGCGGCCGTTTTGATCAAAAAAGACTTCTGCCTTGAATTATCCTTAAAAAGGTATTACGTTTCTGAAAGCCTCTGGATGAGGCTCAATAATTAAAAACGGAGAGATCCTATCATGTCAAAATACGAATATTTGGAAGGCAAACGAGTTCTTATCGTTGACGATGAGCCGGATGTGTTGGAGAGTTTGGAAGATCTTTTGTCGATGTGCGATGTCACGAAAGCTTCGAACTTCCTGGATGCCAAAGAATTTCTGCAGGCCCGATATTTCGACATCGCTGTTTTGGATATTATGGGGGTTGAAGGTTATGATCTGTTGGAAATAGCCAATCAAAAGAATATCACTGCCGCCATGTTAACCGCCCATGCACTCAGTCCCGAAAATCTCGTTAAAGCTTACAATGAAGGTGCCGCCTCTTACTTGCCGAAAGAAGAGATGATTAACATTGCATCCTTTTTGAATGACATCCTGGAAGCCAAGGAAAAAGGAAAGAGCACCTGGACCCGCTGGTATGACCGCATGGGGTCTTTTTTCGAAAAAAGATTTGGCAAAGAATGGAAGAAATCGGATCAGGAGTTCTGGGAAAAGTTCCCTTTTTATTAAAGTGAAATATCTAAAAATGGGGATGCCATATGAATGCGCGGGATTCATTTTCCTCTATTGCAGGCATCTGCGAGCAACTGAAGCAGAACCGCTATATCACCGATCAATCGTTGGCGACGGTCATTTATCTCTCCTACCATCTCCACAAGCCCATATTTCTGGAAGGAGAACCGGGGGTGGGGAAAACGGAAGTCGCCCTCGTCCTTGCCGAGCTTTTGGCCGCCAGACTTATCCGGCTTCAATGTTATGAAGGCCTGGATGCCGGCTCGGCTTTATATGAATGGAACTACCCCAAGCAACTGCTTCGCATCAAAATGGATGAGCAGTGCAGCCAGTCACCGGAAGAAATGGGCCAGGTGATTTACACTGAGCCGTATTTGATAAAGCGACCGCTGCTTGAAGCCATCATGAGCTCCCAGGAGAACACACCGGTATTATTAATCGATGAACTGGATCGAGCCGATGAGGAATTTGAAGCTTTTCTGCTCGAGGTACTCTCGGATTTTCAAGTATCGATCCCCGAAATCGGAACCTTAAAAGCTACCCACAAACCCATGGTGGTCATCACGTCCAACAGAACCCGGGAAATTCACGATGCCCTCAAGCGGCGATGCCTTTTTCACTGGATTGATTACCCGGACCTGGACAAAGAGTTAAAAATCATTCAAACCCGGTTGCCGGACATCGATGAACCCCTGGCCCATCAGGTTGCCATCTTCATGCAGAACATTCGCCGACAGGATCTATTGAAAAAACCGGGTATATCCGAAACCCTGGATTGGGCCGAGGCCCTTCTTAAGCTCAATCGAAATGTTCTGGATGCCGAAACGGTTGATATAACCCTCGGGTGCATTCTCAAATACCGTGAAGATATCCAAAAGTTTAAAACCGGTATCTGGGCGGACCCGGATAGGCGAACCCAATTTCTATCTGAATCTTGTATGTAAATTAATTAGAAGTTGAAATAATCTTAATTGCGGAAGGTTGAGAGAATTTGAGCAGTAAGGCCATGTCCCAAATAAGTAAAAAGGATGATCGTCAATTTTATCTCATTAATTTTCACCCTACGGGCGAGCCGGAGGCTTCCATCTGCTGCGTTATTAAGGACTTGTAATATTGCACTATGGCTTCGCCCTTAAGTGCCTTGCATATGAAAGCCTCCGACTCGTGCAAAAATCAGATTCTAAAGTAATTTTCAGACCGTCATGACCACTGAAAAACTCGATCTACCCCTGCCGACTGCAGAAGGGTTAGTCGACAATACGGTTAAATTTTCCAACCTGTTGCGAAAAAATGGAATTTCAGTCTCGCTGCCTGCCGTTCTGGATACTCTCAAAGGCTTGCCTTTGATCGATATCTCCATTTTGCAGGAGTTCAAGATTTTACTCCAGGCGAATCTCATTTGCCGCAAACAGGATATCGCCAAATTCAACAAGTTGTTTCATGGCTATTGGTTGCCGCCAAAACGAGCCGAACGGGACATTACGCCAGAAGAAAACGTCACTTCCCCGGAAGAAATAAATAGTATCCTATCCTACAATCTCGAAAATATTAGCGACACTCGATCCCCACAGCAACGCAAACCAGCATCGACGCAACAATCTGCGCTGCGCTACAGCCCGCAATCTCTTATCAGGATGGTTGCCCGGCAAGAATTACAGTTCGTAGAATCCAGAGTCCTGTATGAAGTCATCTGCCATCTGCTGAAGCCGCTGAACAACCGGTTGAGTCGTCGCTATAAATACACCGTTCGCGGCAGGGAATTTTCTCTGAGGAGAATATTGCGGAAAAACATGCAATTTGGCGGTGAATTAATTTTTCTCGATTTTAAGAAAAGGAAGGTTAAAAAACGACGTGTTCTCTTTTTCTGCGATATCAGCGGTTCAATGGATATTTATACCCGCATGATCCTGCAGTTCGTTCATGCGCTCAACCGCATCGATCGCCGGACGGAGATTTTCTTTTTCTCGACCGAACTTTCGCGTGCAACCTTTCAGTTCGATGCAAGCGATTTTGATTCGGCCATTTCCCGCATTCCGGAGTTGACTGCGAATTGGGGCGGGGGTACGCGCATCGGGCACTGCCTGCAGACGTTTAACGAAAGCTACGGCCGACGGATGCATTCAACTAAAGATATCGTCATCATTTTCAGCGACGGTTGGGATCGGGGGGAAATCGATGTGCTCGAGAGCCAAATGGCACGCCTTAAACGCAAGACCTATAAAATTATCTGGTTGAATCCCCTCATGGGGACGGCAGGCTACCGGCCCATTTGCCAGGGTATGCGCACTGCCCTTCCCTATGTCGATTATTTTCTACCCATGGATAATCTCGGGGACATAGCGTTTCTGGGTCGCATGTTGGTGAAGATGGTTGTGTAGGAAATGAAGTTCTTAGATGGCGGGTGTCAGGCATCTAAGGTACTAAATTCTTGTGTGAAACTTCATTTCAAAAGTTGGAGTTGATTCTATCCTGGGCTTTTCATTTTGTAGGTTGGGTTGAGTCTACTCCAGGCTTTTTTGGGTTTCGTTGCACTCAACCCAACCTACATTTTGCCGGTGTTATTGCGAATTGCTAAACCCAACAACGGCCAATTTCAAAACCGAGTCCCAAGAGTTTCTAATTCGATTAAACTGGCCGCTTTTCAGGCCGGCGGCGGGACTGACACCTGAAACCAATGATTTGTGACATTAAATTTTCAGCGTGCTTGCTGCCCTTTGTGGGCCACTTTTCCCGAGCGCAGTCTCGAAAAAAGCTTAGTGCCTTCGCGGCTCAACTATTACACCTTATCTTTCTCCTTTCTCTTCTCTTTCAAAGCGGCGAGAATCCTTTCAGGAGTTAGCGGAAGTTCCATGAAATCAATCCCGATTGCATCATAGACGGCATTCACAATCGCCGGGGCCGGAGACAACTGAGTGCCTTCGCCGGCCTCTTTGGCCCCGAACGGCCCGATGGGATCGTCGGTTTTCACTTCAATCGCCTCAATTTCCGGCATCTCCAGGAACGTCGGGAATCCATAGTCCAGAAAAGAGGGGTTCATCACCTGCCCTTTCTCGACAATCACCTCTTCATAGAGGGCCTGTCCCATGCCGCCCACGACGGAACCTTCGAGTTGACCCTCCACCAGCATGGGATTGATGGGCCGGCCACAGTCATGGGCCGTCACCATCTTCAAAAGTTTCACCCGGCCGGTGTGCAGATCGACGTCTACCTCGGCGGCCTGGGTCATGAAAGAGTAATTCGGGGCAAAATTGCCGTCTTCTTTAAACAGGGTGGTCGGTTCGGAGGCCGGCGCCATCCATGACCCCCGCCCCACTATGGGCATAGGCAAATCCGCATACTGATAGCCTTTTAAGGCTTCCGCCAGGGTTAAGCCCTTGTTCGGTGAGCCTTTAACAAAAATCCTGCGGTTTTTTGCTACCAGGTCGGCTGCATTGGCTTCCAGTTTTTCAGCCACAAATTGTATCAGTTTTTGCTTGGCCGAAATGGCTGCCAGTCGGGCCGCATTGCCGGCTCTGACCGTAACCCCGCTGCCGAAGGTTCCCGGATCCAGGGGCGTAATCCCGGTATCGGCGGCCGTAACCCGGATGTCCTCGATGAGTACACCGAGCTCTTCGGCAACGATCTGAGCGATGACGGTTTCCGCACCCTGCCCGATATCGGCGGCCCCGGTGAGCACATTCACGGCCCCGTCCCGGCCCAGTTGGACCACGGCCCCGGAACTGATGTGGCTCATGTTGCTGACACCGCTGGGAAAGGAAGCGCCGGCCAATCCCACGCCTTGGCCCGTAGGTAATTTTCCCCTTTTTTCCCGCCAACCGATGGCATCGGCAGCTTTCCTGACCGATTCGGCAAACCCGCAGGTATTGATAACAAACCCGGCGGGATGGGGAGCCCCGGCATGGATACTGTTTTTGACCCGGATTTCAGCCGGATCGACACCGATGCGATCGGCGATGATATCCAGTTGCCGTTCCACCGCAAAGCGTGCCTGGGGGATTCCATGTCCCCGCATGGCACCACCCACAGGTTTGTTGGTATAGACATGGGAGCCTTCATAAATCAGATTCGGTACACGATAGGGAATCATGAGAAAAAAACAGGACAACGCTATCATCGTCGGCGCCGTACTGTTATAAGCGCCGCCATCCGCAACGGCCTGAAATTTCTGGGCCAGAATCGTACCGTCCTTTTTGACACCCGTCTTGACCGTGATATACATGGGATGTCTTTGCCGGGTGGAGATGAAAATTTCTTCCCGTTCGTATACGAATTTTACCGGTTTACCGAGCTGGATGGCAAACCAGGCGGCACAAAAATCCTTGGCGAACAAGTCAATCTTTTGCCCGAAACCACCGCCCACTTTAGGTTTGATGATCCTCACCTTGCTTTCGGCGAGCTGCAGCGTATTGGCTAAATTTCTCCTCAGAAAATAGGGTATCTGAGTTGAAGACCAGACGGTGAGGTGCCCGTTGAGCGGATCGAACTGGGCCAGGGCCGCATGGGGTTCGAGGGGAGCATGGTTGACCGCCTGGGAATAAAAAGAATGCTCAAAGATATCGTCGCATTCTGCAAAAGCCTTTTCGACATCGCCGAATTCTTTTTTAATGCAAAAAGAAGTATTATTTTTGACACCCTCATGAATCAGAGGTGCCCCTTCTTTAGCGGCCTCCAAAGGATCGAATACGGCCGGCAGCTCTTCATAATCCACCGTAATAAGCCCCAGTGCTTCTTCGGCAATTTCGGGATCGATGGCGCAGACGGCGGCGACATCATCGCCGATATAGCGCACTTTTTCTCTTGCCAGCGCGTGCTCATCCTTGGCCATGGGGACGATGCCGTACATTCGATCGGGGATGTCGCGACCGGTGACCACGCCTTTGACACCCGGCAGCTTCTCGGCCCTGGAAGTGTCGATGTTCAGGATCTTGGCATGCGGCAGCGGGCTTCGCAGCACCTTGCCGTGGAGCATCCCGGAAAGCACGAGGTCATCCGTAAACTGGGCGGTGCCCTTTACCTTCTCGGCCGCGTCCAGCATGGGTATGCGGGTTCCGACAACATTCAGTTCCTTTTCCATCTAAACCTCCTCACCGGTTTTTTCAGTGACGCTCATCACAGCCTCAACGATTTTCTTGTACCCCGTGCAGCGGCAGAGATTGCCGGCCATCTTTTGTTTAAGCATGTCCTCCGTCGGGTGCTCGTCTTCATTCAGGATCGCCTCGGCCGTCAATATCATGCCCGGCGTACAAAACCCACATTGGAGTGCCCCCTGGTCTATGAAGGCGCTTTGCAACGGATGCAGATCACCGCCGGCAGCCAGGCCTTCGATGGTAATGATTTCCTTGCCGACGGCATCCATGGCCAGCATGATACAGGACAGATAGGCCTCGCCGTTGACGAGCACCGTACAGGCCCCGCAGGCCCCCAGATCACATCCGCGTTTTGTGCCCATCAGCCCTAATTGATCCCGCAATACTTCAAGCAGCGTGTGATTCGAGGCTACCAGCAGCTCATGGGTGTCACCGTTGATGTTCAGTTCAATCGCCTTTTTCATTCGCATGACCTCCTCGTGGCTTCATTTACGGCACTTTGAAGCAATATTCCCATCATTTCTCTTTTATGCGCAGGCGCAAAAAGGGAATTCTTAACCGGTGCGGCTTCCTTGGCTGCGAGATCGGATGCCGCTTCCACGATGGCCTTGCTCAAGTCCTTACCATCCAAAAAGGCCTCGACCTGTCGGCCTCTGACAGGTTTTTTGGTCACTGCCGTGAACGCAATCCGATACTCCTTTTTCTCGGTTGATGCCCAGAAAGCAGCCCCCACAATGGGAAAATCAATGCTTTCACGATTCGCATATTTGGTGTAGCTTGACACCCCATCCGCCGTATCCGCCGGTATGATAATCTCGGTGAGAATCTCGCCCTTGCGAAGATTAAGCGGTGCTTTCCCATCCCCGGAGAAAAGCTCCTCCAGCGGAATCTCACGTGAATCCCCCGTTCCTTGTACTACAACCCTGGCATTCATTACCAGCAGCGCCGGTGCTGAATCACCGCAATAACTTGCATAGCAGGTCTCCTTTTTGTTGACTACATGGCAGATTTCGCCACCGGCCTTGTAACAGGTTGGTCTGGCGCTTCGCCACCATTGGGATTGATTGTAGTATTTGCATCTGTTTTGTTGGCAAAGATTGCCGGCGATGGTACCCATGGTCTGATGATGAAAAGAACCGACAAAAGATGCCGCCCTGGCCAGGGCCGGCAGCTTTTCCGCGATGAACGGCGTCCGGGATATCCGCTTCAATGGCGTCAGGGCACCGATCCGGACTTCACCGTTATCTTGGCGGATGTAATCCAGGTCTGAAATCGCCTTTATGTTTACGACCACCGGCGGCATCTCCACCCGATGCTTCATATTGACCAGCAGATCGGTCCCACCCGCGAGAATCTTGGCTGTCGGTTTTTCTTGTAACATAGCAGCAGCCTCTGCAATACTTTCCGGCTGTAAATATTCAAATTTTGGTAATCTCACAGCTATCCTCCCACGGTTGTTTAAAGATTGAAGAATGACTTGTCTTATAGCCTTAGGTGTTAACGAATAACTTCCAGCAGGAATTTTAGTTTCACAATATGAAATTAAATCTCAATGTATTTGACCCTACTATCATCCGGTTGTGGATGTCAAGGACAAAATTAATATCAAAAAATAGCTTTATTAAGAGGTATTATGGAAGCTATTTTTTTTTGTTGACGCAGGTAGCAGGGATAAGGTAAGCTTCATTTTCCCTAATGTAGGTTCACAATATGAAATTTAACCGAAGTAATGAATCAATCTATACCGTACAGGCACTGATGCGGGCGCTGGACATTCTGGACTGCTTCAACTACCAGAACAGAGTTCTGAGACTATCCGATGTGGTCAACCGGACCGGGCTCAACAAAACGACCGCCAAACGATTGATTTCAAATTTAACGGCCCGCGGTTATCTCCAGCAGAATTCCCAGTCGAAAAGTTATCAGCTCGGTATGCGGCTGTTTGAGCTGGGGGGTATCGTTTTTTCTTCATTCTCGCTGCGCCAGGCCGCCGCCCAACCCATGAACCTTCTTCAAGCAGAAACCGGCGCAACCGTTCTCTTGGGCGTAAAAATAGAGGACCATCTGGTTTATGTGGACAAGCGCGAGGGACGCGGTATGCTCCGAATTTCATCGGATATCGGCTGGCGGCGTCCCCTGCATTACGGCATGCTGGGCATGATCTTAATGGCATATCTGGAACCCGGCGAGACAAGACGGATCATTAAGAAACATCCTCTGGATCTTCACACACCGTTTTCCATCACGGATGAAGATGCCTTCAGTCTTCGTTTGGGAGAAATTCGCGAAAAAGGCTATCTGTTGGAAAAAGAAGAAGCGGTCGAAGGTGTTTTAGGCGTCGCCGCCCCTGTCAGGGATCACTCGCGTCAGGTCGCGGCCGCCCTGGGGATTGCCCTGCCCATGGGGCAACGTCGGCTGAGCAAGGAACTCGACCGAATTATCGATCTGGTAAAAAAGGCTTGTGAGGACATATCGTCTGATTTGGGATATTTAAAGATTTAGGAAATCAAAAATGGAAGCTTTAAAATCAATATCGGTCGGGCAAATATTGGAGAGAGGTGCTGCTCAAGTTCCGGACAAAATCGCTGTGGTGGATGGGGATTTGAGAAAGACCTATGATGAATTAAATCGGGTGACCGATGCGCTGGCCGCCGCCCTTGCGGACATCGGCCTAAAAAAAGGTGACCGCGCGGCGATTTACATGAAAAATTCATTTGAGTTCATGGTTGCATTTTATGCCCTCCAAAAATTGGGCGTCATCGCGGTCTGGATAAATTCCATGTATCGTAAAACCGAATCCGAGTTTATTTTAAACAACTCGGAAGCCAAAGCGGTTTTCATTTTTAACGAATCGGAAGGACACGATTATTTAACTGACGTCTTGAGCACAAAAAAGGATTCAGCGACACTGGAAAAAATCATCCTGGTGGGAGATGGAAAGGGTTTGGGAGTGTATTCCTTCTATGATTTGATCGCGGCCGGGCACCATAAAAAAATAATCCGACCGGTGATAGATACCCGGCAAGACCTTGCGATGCTGTTGTATACCTCGGGCACCACGGGCAAACCAAAGGGCGCCATGATCACCCATTATGCCGCTGTCAGGGCGGGATGGGAATACTCATTGGGCGTCCGGGCTTCCTCGGAAGACATTTTTATCGGCTTTTTACCCATGAGCCATTCCTATGGGTGCGGATCGATTCTGATTCAGCCCCTGCTGCT
>JBAVYC010000403.1:0-6727 GCA_049698595.1 Desulfobacterales bacterium
ACCCCAACCGGCTCAACCGGTCGACGCGACCTGGTATACTTGGCACCCCTGCCTGAATTGTGGTCGAATAACCGGTTCTTTAAATCATTGCTGATACCACAGTACAAAGATCTGTCAGAACATCGAACCAGATAGACGACCCATTTTTTATTGTTCATCTGTCAGATTATCGGCTTTTTACGATCGTTGGATAAAATAAGTGGTAGTGCAAAACATTCGACCGTTAATGTATTAAACTATTTTTTCTATCTGTCAAAGGTTTTGTGTATTTTTGAATCGGCCGGCAACACTTTCCGGACCAACGATAACAGGGTTTTAAAAGGAACTCATAAAAGGGTATGCTGATGTCTTCTTTTCAGTCCTTGAATTAGAGCAGGAATCGGTGATACGAAAAGATAGACTTAAAATTGTCATTGCCGGCACAGGCATGGTGACCCGCTAGGACATCGCAGCCTGGGAAAAACTACCCCGGGCAGAGATGGTGACCATCCTGACCAAAAAGGAGGAAAAAGTAATGCTTAGATTGCACGATGAGGTGATAATCAACGGCATGCGACTTCGCAACAGGATTGCCCTGCCGCCGTTGACCACGAACTACGGTACTGCGCAAGGTCTCGTCACGGACGAGATCATCCAGTTTTATACGGATCGCTCGAGGGATGTCGGGCTCGTCATCGTGGAGGCCAGTGCCGTGCGGGCCGACGGCCGTATCGTTCCGGGCAGTCTGGGACTATGGGAGGATGGGCAAATGGCCGGAATGGCACGTCTTGCCGATTCCATCAGAAAACTCGGTGCGGCGGCAGTAGTGCAGATCAACCACGCCGGCGCCCGCTGTTTTCCCGGCGGCGGGGAAATGCAGGGTGCTTCACCCTCGGAGTTTGCCTTTCGGCCGGATGTTGCGCCGTTCACCATGAGTCCGCTGCAGATCGAAGAGATGGTTGCTGATTTTGCGAATGCTGCCAGCCGTGCGGCTGAGGCCGGGTTCGACGGGGTGCAGATCCACGGCGCCCATTTATATCTAATCAGCCAGTTTCTCTCACCACTCACGAATCGACGAAATGACCGTTATGGGGGTGACCCCCGCGGGCGAGCTACCTTCGCACTTGAGCTAATCAGGGCGGCGCGGGAAAAGCTCGGCAAGGACTATCCCATTCTCTTCCGTCTCAATGCGGTCGAGAAAGTGGCGGGCGGACAGACGCTGGAGGATGCCCTTGCCGTCAGTCGGTTTCTGGCTGACGAGGGTGTCGATGCTCTGGATGTCTCTTTGGTCGCCCAAAGCACCTGGCGCGAAGTTGAAGGCCGGCGCTTTATTGTCGCCAGTTCCGCCCTTTCAAAAGAACAGCCGGCCGGGGCGAATGTATCCCTGGCTGCGGCGGTCAAAGAGGCGACAGGCCTTCCGGTGATAGCGGTCGGCAAGCTCGGCGAAGGAGACGCAGCCGCTGAATCGGTGCGAGATTTACCGATAGATATCGTTGCCATCGGACGTCAGATGATTGTCGATCCCGATACGGCCGGCAAGATCCTTGCCGGCAAAGGCAGTGAGATCGTCGCCTGCGAAGAATGCATGACCTGCTTTGCCACCATCGGTCGCGGGGCCGCCATGGCCTGTAAGGTGAACCGTGATCTTCCCAAAACAGCGCATTCGGTCTGATCTGTATGTGTGGCGGGTGTTCCGGCCGAATACACCGGCAATGGCTGCCGGGATAATAGATAATCAGAGGATAGAAATTCGAGGTCGATTTGATGAGGATGTTCATCCCAAACGCGACGGACGATACCGAAAGAGGCGCGCAATGCTTGCCGTAAGCCTGGCGTTAATCGCTTGTTTGAACTGGGGAATTTCAGGGTTTCTAGCCGGGACGACAAGTCGCGTCATGCCGGTATTGACGCTCCTCGTCTTTTCAAGCATGGCGGGTGTTGGAATGTTTCTCATCAGCGTAGGGGTGCGGGGTGTGCAGTTGCCCAGAGACCCGAGCCTCCTGTATGCCGTATTGGGTGGCGCTGTCGGGTGTGGAGGACTTTACTGCTTCTACCGAGGACTTGCCGTTGGGGCTATATCGATTGTAGTTCCTGTCAGCGCGTTGTGCGTGATACTACCTGTGCTTGCCGGTCTCGCTTTCGGTGAGATCCTCCACCCACTTCAGGGGCTTGGTGTGGCAGCCGCGGTGGGTGGAGGAGTGATGGTCTCACGGGAAAAAAGCACCGCTATAAATCAAAAGCGCTTCGCTGCTGGAATTTTACCTGCTTTAGGAGCCGCTTTGGGGTTCGGTGCCTTTTTTGTGGTCATGGATCTGGCCGGCGCCGTCGATCCCTTATGGGCCGCGATGGTGTCACGAGCATCTTTTTTCTTGTTTCTTTTGCCGGCTATTTTAGTAAAACGTCCCAGCTTAAAGATCAAGACCTCCCTCCTGCCGGTTGTTTTCACCATCGGGATCTTGGACGCCACCGCCGGCCTTGCATACACTGCCGCAACTACGATAGGCCTGTTGAGTCTGGTCTCCGTCATCAGCTCTCTCTATCCCGCCGTATCGGTGATTTTGGCGGCTTCTATTTTAAAAGAACGACTACGAGGTCTACAATTTTTTGGTGTGGCGCTGGCCATCGTGGGAGTCGCCCTCATCTCCGCTGGTTGACTTAATTGGGCAAACAGGGAGGCCTTGCTTTTATGCTCATAAGGATATACGTTATTTTGTGTGCAGAAACTAATTTCTAACGGGGCTGAGTTGAAAAGGAAGCCAAAGGAGGAATCATGCTTGCAACCGAAGAGCGGTATACCAAAAAGAAAACAAAAATCTTGGGCCACACCATGAGTTTCGTTGATGAAGGCGCCGGTGATCCCATTGTCCTGCTTCATGGCAATCCTACCTCTTCTTACCTGTGGCGAAATATTATTCCCCATCTAACCGCTTTGGGCAGATGTGTTGCCCCGGATCTAATCGGGATGGGAGACTCAGACAAACTAAAAAACAGCGGGCCGGATTCATATTCTTTCATTGAACACAGGAAATATCTGGACGCGCTGTTGCAAGCGATCGGCGTAACCGAAAATGTTACGTTCGTTATTCATGACTGGGGTTCCGCATTGGGCTTCGACTGGGCTTATCGTCATCCAAACCAAGTTAAAGCTATTGCCTACATGGAGGCGATCCTCATTCACTATGCCTGGAGTGATTGGCCGGAAGATGCAAGCAAGATTTTTCAAGGCTTCCGCTCCCCCGCCGGTGAGGAGATGATTCTGGAAAAAAACTACTTTGTCGAGTTGGTATTGCCCAATTCCGTGATCCGCAAGTTGACCCCAGCTGAAATGGACGTTTACCGCCGTCCTTTTCTCAACTCGGGCGAGGATCGACGCCCCACCCTGTCCTGGCCCCGTCAGATTCCCATCGAAGGCGAACCGAAAGAGATTGTAGAGATTGTAACAACCTATGCTGAATGGCTCTCCAAATCCGACCTACCCAAATTATTTATAAATGCCGAACCCGGAGCAATTTTGGCAGGTAGAGCGCGTGATTTTTGCCGGAATTGGCCCAATCAGGAAGAAGTTACGGTTATGGGCAAACACTTCATACAAGAGGATTCACCGGACGAAATCGGCCAGGCGATCGCGAAGTTCATTCGCAAGACAAATCAATGAGAAATTCCGAGACGTTATTTTATGTGGGCGATATAAACTAAGGCCTATCAGGGATTAAGGACAAAGCAGGGCCAGAATTGACCCTGCTCGTATTCCTCTGCTATGGGCAACCTGTCGCTTGTCCAGTGGAAAAAATCCCCTATAGTCTGGAGCCGACTTCTGCGGTTATTTAGACTGCTAAGGTTCGATATGGTGCAATTCCAAGCCCACGGCAGTCCATTCTTTGAAGCCTTTCCAGTATTCAGGTGTTTTTGGGCCAGCATCATTCGACATCGGTATTAGGTCCAGATATGGTTGATATTCTTCCATGCCCTTCAGATAAATTCCCAAAAAGGCCGTTATGAAATGCTGATTGATATTGTTGCATCGTCGGTTATCCCAGGCGGGTTCCTGGTAATGCATATATTCGCGAAAGTGCTTGTCGGCGATCGGTGGCGGCGGATTGACGGCCACTTCATGTATGCCGTTTTGATAAACCAGCATGTAGCGGTCTGAATTAACCGCATTTTCAAAGATAAATTTTACCCCGTCATAGACTGCAGTTCGATCCTGGTTGCCGACAATAAACAAAGATGGAACCTTGATTCCCTTGAGACCTTCGGTATCCCAACTGTCTTCACCTGGGCTTTTCCAATACGTCGCTTTCATCCCCCAAGGTGCAAACGGTATAATTGCCCTTATGCGGTCATCTAATAAATTTTTGTAGTCGGAATTGCCGGCATGAAGCATCTCCAGTTTATTTCCAGGCACCCATTCATTGATCTTGGCTGTTTTACTTATTCCGGCTCCGGCAGCGATTAGCGCGCCGTATCCCCCCATTGAATAGCCTATGATTGCGGTTTTATCGACATCGACAACACCAGCTAAAAAGCTTTCGGTCATGTAGTTAAGCACAAAACTTATATCAAGAGCACGGTTGAGAAGGGTGCTGGAAAAAGCAACTTTATCTGCATGGGTGGATTCAGTGTGATCAATTGCCACGACCACATAGCCCTTCGAAGCTAAATTTTCGGTTAAATATGTCAGCAGTACGCGTGAACCGGGGTAGCCGTGGGAGACAATCACCAAAGGATAGGCACTGTTTCCAAGGTTCGGTTTTGCATCCCTTAGAGCACGCCCTGCGAACTCAAAGGGTATTATCGGCCGATCAGGGTCCTCGGGTCCATTGCCCAGTACATCTTGATAGATCGTAACCTCAGGGGTATTTCCGGGACGGATAGCAGGATACCACACCTCAAGCGTCAAAGGACGATCATATCTGGGATCCGTGTTTTCTTCGCTGAGCTTTAAAATATCAATTTGGTTCGGGTGGATAACTTCCAGAGTGCGTACGCCGACATTAAAAGATCCCCTATATGCAAGCTCGGGTGCATCCGGACGTGGGTCACCATAAAAAAAGTTATCCGGGTGAGGGACTTTTCGAAGTTTGCTGAGTGGTTGTTTTACATTCGAATCTGCTTGCGAGCTGCCTTGAAAAGGGAATGTTAAAAATATCGAACCGAGAAAGAAAACCGCGCCAAATAGAGAAAAATAATTTCTTTTCAAAATATCCTCCTTTCAATTTTATTCCCCATATTATTGAATCAGTTTCACATTATCATCCATGATAATGCAAGGATCTCAGCGCCTGCTTTTCATTGTTCATTGCTTAGGTTATCCGATTTACTGGGTCGGTTTTTTGCGAATTGGTTGTGCCCCTCAGGAGGCTTCAAGATTAATTTTTCCAGCATTGCCACCCTTTCTTGAGGCGATAGGCTGCGACTGAAACGCTCATATTTAGCATGCACAGATTCATCCACTGCGACGCGTCTCCAAAAATCAAGAAGGGCTTGCGGGGAATATTGGGTGCCGGAAATAATTAAAAGCGCAATGCCCGCAGCCTCACGCTCCTGTTCTTCGCTGTATCTGCGGTCTAAAGGATCAAGATCCGCAACTTCAACATAAGCCCACTTCATCCAGCCGTGACCGCTTATCGCAACCGCTCCCTGGCTTGCCACCATAATACCAAGGGTAGTTGCTAACTCCGCGACGTTGAATAGCACTTCAGATGCAGTCGTGAACTCGACGGGATCGGTTTGATGCGTCAGGGTATGCGACAATTCTCCGGCCAGCAAACCGGCCAGTTGATCGTCATTTTCTACAGCATCTAATACGCCGGACCACACGAAAATGAAATTCCCGTGCACCGCGCGGATGTCCACTATTTCCGGTCCGTTTAACAGATTGAGATGCCAGGGAAGATGGTCGACTTCAGCTGCTTTGGTGAGTTGGTTAAAAATCTCAACCAGTTTATCACGCTCTTGGTTATCTGAATCGAGATCGTAGTCTACGAGAAGCTCTTGAAACAGAGCTTTACCAAAATCTTCAGCAGCTGGGCTTGGGACAGCCAATTTTGGAATTGTGCCAAACTGTACAGGAACATGTTTGACGGTACAGGCGTTTATCGTAAAGAAAAAAACGGCCAACGAGAGGGATGCAAGACATAATCGAATTTTATTATTTTTGAAGTTGGCTGAAGTCATGTAAATCTGATTTGTTTGTAATTTACACAATCCGGAACCCATTTCTACCTCAATTATAATGGAAATCAGATTCGATTCAGTTAGCGGAGAATCGCTTCAGGACAGTTGGAATTGAAAAATTCAAACAGCTGCAAATAATTGTATACCCATTTCGGCGGGATTTAGTCAATCACAATTAATGTTTCCGGCAGGAGATGATATTTTAAAGATATACCCATCCTACCGATAATGGTGGAGGAAGTGAAGGTACCGGCGTTATTTGAGAGGAATAGAGGGACGTCCGTTATATATTTACATTTTGCGAAGGTTTTAAGTTGCGATACTTTAAATGATATTAAGTATTTATCAACTATCAATCAATTCTTTTTGTATCTGTTTTAGGTTTGGAAAGCTTCTCCCTCGACTAGCGGCTCGGCTTACCGTCGCTGGACTGATTTTCAGCTTTCGGGCAACATCCGCACAGCTGATCTGCAACTTGCGAACTGCAAGGTAGCACAGCACTGTGCGCGCCTTGGTCAGCGTACTTTCTTTACCTGCGGTTTTTAAATCATCTGGATCAATTCGGTAATAC
>JBAVYC010000404.1:0-1523 GCA_049698595.1 Desulfobacterales bacterium
ATGAAAGTATGCGTGGAAATAGAACTTCCAAGTACGTGGTTTGTGCGTCTGGTGAAGGCAAGAGATAAACACACGTTTCGATCTGGAATTCTTGTTGATCAATTGGCTGTTATTTATGAATCGTATCTACGGCCATTGGTTCGGGTTAAGTTGAACCAGAAAATCCTCAGCCGGCCAACAAGGAATTCCATCAACCATCAGTTTTTCTGTTCCTCGATATAACAACATCACACTGGCTTCCGGGTAGTCGGCCAGGAAGGTCTTAAGTGATTTCAGGCTTTTGGGGTGAATTTGCTTTGCGTTCTTAACTTCCAGCGCATGAAAGTGATGCTCGCCATACAATACGAAATCAACCTCGGAGCCACCCCGGGAACGCCAAAAATAACAGTCCACCTGATCGTCCGAGTAATCGCACCAGGCTTTGAGATGTTGTAAAACTAAGCCTTCCAGGGCCGTTCCCCCCATTTCATTGGGGCTGTCAAGCGGCCCCTTGGGGCGTAAATGGTAATAAACACCGGCATCAAACAAATAAAATTTTGGCTGTGCAGTCATTGCGCGTCTCGCGCGTTTGGTAAAGACGGGAAGCTTATATCCCAGTAAGAGATCTTCAATAATCGATACATAGTTCTCGACAACTTTTCGGGAAACGTGGCATTCCCTGGCGATATTACTGAGGTTTAAAATACCGCCGTGAGAAAAGCTGATGGCCTCCAGAAAACGGGCGAAGGCGCCGATTTCTCTTACTAATCCCTCTTCCTTGACCTCCTCCTTTAGATAGAGGGCAATGTAGGTTGCCAGTGTTTTGCCGGGTGCATTTGCCGATACGATTAAAGGAATCAGGCCATTTGTGAGCGCTGCATCAAGCGAAAAGTCCGTGCCCAGCTCGGCGGCCATAAATGGATGGAAATGGGTTAAGAGGGCACGACCCGCCAGCAGGTTCACGCCGCCACGGCGCAATTTTCTGGCGCTCGAGCCGGTCATGATAAATTGATGTGTTTTGTATTCCTCAATCAGACTGTGAATGCTGTCCAGCAGCGTCGGCGCCTTTTGAACTTCGTCAATAATGTAGCGTTTTGTCCGTGGATTCGCCTTAACAACTTGTTTAATCCGCTCCGGGTGTGCTAAATAGTTTCTATATGTTCTGTCGTCCAATAAATCAATCAGGTAGGCATCCGGAAAAGTTTCTTTAAGCCATGTGGATTTGCCTGTACCTCTTGGGCCGAAAATAAAAAAGCTGTCAGCAGGAGAGTTAAAAAATCTTTTAGTGAATTTTTCCATTATTTTCCCCAAATAAATATCGCAAAATTAACCTGTCAGATAAAAATTGAGTCTCAATTTTACCCTTTCGGGTTGAAAATGCAAGATTTATTTTAGCAAAGCTGACGCATGTTCAAATAACGATTTCTGGACCGAAGAAATAATCTTAAAAAGGAGAAAGCCATGGTGGAAAAAATCACATACAGACGACCTGATGGAAAAGAATGCAACGCCTACTACGCCATCCCGGCTGCCGCTGAAACCGC
>JBAVYC010000405.1:0-2134 GCA_049698595.1 Desulfobacterales bacterium
CCACACAGTTGATTACCAAAAACGGTTTTTCGGCACTCAGACTGTGCTGATAGATTGCCCGGGACACTAGTTCCTTGCCGGTACCCGACTCTCCCCGAATCAGAACCGTGGCATCGGCAGTGGCTACCCGTCCGATCGCCTTGTAGACATCCTGCATTGGTTTGCTGTGCCCAACAATGGCTTCCCGGGTTGCTTCATCCGGTGAAACATCCAACCGGACCGGTGTTCGCATAAAACGCCCGGCTTCCAGAGCCTGTTTGATCACCACCAGCATGTCGGGTATTTCAAAGGGTTTAAGGATGTAATCAAAAGCACCCATTTTTGTGGCTTCAATGGCGGTTTCGGTCGTCCCGTAGGCCGTCATGATGACGACCGGAAGCTTTGGTTCCAGCCGGTGTATGGTCTGAAAGGTTTCCAGACCGTTCATTCCCGGCAGACGGATATCCACAATGACCAGATCCGGCAACCGGTCTTTAATAATTTCAAGGCCCGCTTCACCTGAAGCGGCGCTTTCAGCCGTGTAGCCTTCTTCGGATAAGAGTTTCTGAAAACTCTTGCGAAGCTGGTCGTCATCGTCAATAATTAGAATCGTCGCCATAGCCTGGCTCCTTGATCGGCAAAGAGATGATAAATGTCGTGCCGCCGATTTCGTTTGATTCGATATCCATCGATCCCTGGTGTTCCTTAATAATGCGGTCGACAATACTCAACCCCAATCCTGTGCCTTCTTCTTTGGTAGTAAAAAATGGTTGCAAAACTTTTTGCCGGATCGATTCGGCGATTCCCGGACCGCCATCCGTCACCCGGACGACAGCCAACTTGCCACCCGATGGGTTTAACGTTTCTTGCTCCCGAATGACAATTGAACCGCCTCTGTCCATTGCCTCGCAGGCATTTACGATCAGATTAACGAATACTTCCTTGAGCTGTTCCGGATCGGCGTCTATCTCCGGCAAGTTCTGCACACGATCGATCGTAACGCCGACATCATAGGCTTTTAGACGATGCTTCAATAGCTGGATGGTCTGATCGACAATGATTGAGGGACTAATGGACTGTATTTTTAATTTCGGGGGTCTGGAAAATTCGAGAAAATTTTGAACGATGGTGTCAATACGACGAATTTCTTCGGAGATGACATCAAAATCTTCTTTCTGGGTATCGGTAAAATCCAGTGAGCGATTCAAACTGAACAGGCGCATTTTTACCGAAGTAAACGGATTGCGGATGCTGTGAGCCATACCGGCGGCAAGTTTCCCAACCAGAGCCATTTTTTCCGCCTGCAGGAGGGACTCCCGACTTTTTGCAAGTTCAGACTGGGTGTGATCCACATCCTGAATCAAGCCGCGCACACTGCGGCTGAGCGCTTTGACTTCATTGCCGGCCGCGTCGGTGTCATCTTTTCTGCCGGCTTCAGCGGTCAGCCGACGAACCGGAGCGAGAATCTGATGCCCCAGGACAAATGCCAGGAGAACGGCCAGCATAAAGCTTACTAACACGGCTGTTGCGGCAATAATTCTGAGCCGCGCAGCCTGGTCTTGACTGTCCGATTTGGCCTGCACGATTCTTTCTTCATGGATATCTTTATAATTTTCACAAAGTTCCAATACGGCAAAAAAAAGCTCACGCGCCTGGGGGTGAAGTAAAGTGCCGGCTTCACGCCGACCCTCCATATAAAACCCGATGACGCGGTCCTTGACGGCGATGTAACGCGCGTATTCGGTCTTGATCCGGATAAGAGCGTTTGTCTCGTGTTCGGTTTCCGCCAATTGCAGGGCATCGTTCAGACGTTCTTTAAAAATCTGGCGGAATTCGCCAAGTTGGCGCAACCATTGGGCATCGCCTTCAATAAAATAATAGGATACAAAACCTTTCTGGTTTGCTAAGGCAATCTCGAGCGCTTCTGCTGTCCGAAAGGCCGCCAGGTCTTTATCCGTAACGGCGGTTAACAGATGTTCCATCTGATAGGTGTACCAGACAGTAACCATACCGCCGGCCATGGTGATCATCACCAGGGTAACTAATATCAGGTAAATACGGACACGCAGGCTAATTTTCCGCCAAATTTTCAAAGTTTGCCAATCCCTTATTCTTATGAATTGGGTCGATAATAAGGGACTTTGGTGGGTAAGAT
>JBAVYC010000406.1:0-3245 GCA_049698595.1 Desulfobacterales bacterium
TCAAATAGGTCGAGTTGGTTGACTATGCTATCCTTTTTTGCGATCGCTTTTTCCACTTCTTTTGAATCTCGCTGACGGATAATGACCCGATTGACAATTTTTGGCTTTACGATTCCCAGCGATATACCGTCATTTTCCTGAGCAACGCGCAACGTCTCTACGGAGGGGAAAACTGTATTCTCATTTAGCAGCCATGCGCAGCGCTCTTCCCAGGTTTTGCCTGCCTTAATAATATCGCCCAATTCAATGGAGTCGGGTGCTATAGTGTAGCTTTCCGGTCGCGGATCGGAAATGGCTTTCGTAATATTCGCCCGTATCCACTGGTATTTTTTAAACTGCAATGCTCCTTCGAGATAACGGAAGCGAATAGGATATAACCGAACAAAGGTTTTGCTATCCGCCAGAACGCCGGCCGTGCATACGGTTTCCGTATACTTGCGGCTAATCTCAGGATAGGTCTTCACGACAATTAGGATATTGGTTCTTCCCACAGGCGATTCTCCTTGGTCATGCCTAAAAAGTAAAATTGGGGATCGAAGCTTGAATAGTGAAGTATAGCCCCTTTTTTTACACTCTATTTCCGATAGACTAATTTTCGATGCCACTCAATATTAATTTGCGTTTGCCAAAAATTCTGACCGTTAGGTTTAAAGATCGGGCGATTAGCCAGCGCACTGTAAATGCACGAACGTTTTTCGAAGATTTGATTTTCGAGGATGTCACAGTTTGTGATATTCTCTCAATTTGGGCACGGGATATTTGGCTTACATGTTAGGTGAAGTTTTATGAGCCTCTTGTATGATAACGGATGGTTGGTAACTTTTTAATTTCGTTAGAAAAATTGATAATGGTTACTATTTGGCCATCAGGTTAAATTCGCTTTGGTCCATTGTTTCCCCGCATCGGTCAGACGGTACTTTTGCAAATGGCTGTTGGGTTTGTCGGGGATGGTGAACTCAATAGACTTTCTGTCCATCAGCTCTTTGATAGTTCGTTTGAAGGCGCCTGTTTTGCTCCTCAATCCCAGTATTTTAGTCAATTCGTTAGTTGAAAGAGGACGTTTACCAAGCGGCTTGAAGAATGGCCTCCCTGACTGGGCTCTTGACTGGGCCCCCAACTGGGCCTCTGTCTCTGGCCGCAACTCAGTTGGGTCTGTCTGACGTGTCTCAAAATCAGGGCATTTGACAATGCTCCGAAAAATATCTCATCATCTCTGTATGCCCATCGATTCATAACTGGCCATAAATTTTGACTTTGAAATACAAGCCTGTTATATTTCACCTGCATTTTGGAACCAGGGATAAAACTCAAACAGTACGGCAGGATATATCGGTTGAGAAAAAAATGCTACATCATAGCTGGACCAAATGGAGCAGGGAAAACCACATTTGCCAATGAATTTCTGCCGGTTGAAGCTGAATGCTCGAACTTTATAAATGCAGATTTAATCGCCCAAGGATTGTCCCCTTTTCGGCCGAGCAAAGTGGCCATTGAAGCTGGAAGATTAATGATTCAGCATATTGACGATTGTGTTAAAAGAAATGAATCATTTGCATTTGAATCAACACTTAGCGGTAAGGGATATATCAAGAAAATAAAAGATTGGAAGACGAAACATTATGAAATTATAATTTATTATCTCAACGTTCCGTCAGTGGAGTTTGCAATTGAACGTGTGAAGCTGAGAGTTGCTCAAGGCGGCCACAATGTCCCCGAACAGGACATCATTCGTCGATTTGAAAGAAGTTGGATTAACTTTCAACAGATATACAAACCTCTGGCTGATTCGTGGATTGTGTTTGATACATCTGGGAACCAGCCTGTTATACTTGATGAATCGGAATGATAAAATGAAAAAGCACAATAAATATGCACTGTTAGCTCTAAAGGCTATGGAGCGAGCCGCTGCAAAGGTCGCAGAAGATGCAAGAAGAAATAGATATAAGATCCCGATATGGAAAAATGGCCGTATCGAATATGAGATTCCCATGGATATCACCGAGCAAAATGCTCAAGCGGTCCGTCAACGACCCAGCGATTTATAAAATCAAGTTTCCTACAATATCTATACATTCCGGGTCGCCAAGCCATGTAATTGAAATCACGGTCGACAAGCTAAAAAACCGGTTCCCAATTTTCTTGAAGATTTTTGGGTTGTGCGGATTGGATCCCAAAAACCCAACCCATTTTTGTTCAAAACGCTCTCTTTCTTCTTTGGCATCAAATAAATGGCAAAGATCGATCTCGCATTCTAGTGTCGTGTCATTTTTGAAGTGTCTCGACTACCTTAAGCGGCGATGGAATTGAATGCATTTATCCCCGAGGATCGACTTGTAGCGATCCTCCATACTGTTGGCTTTTTTCTGATCTTTTTCGTCATTTATCCCTATTCCAGAATGACGCACCACCCTCCCGCACCCTCGAGGTCGATCTGAACTTCATGTTCAGGCAGCCGCTCTGGGATGTGAGGTCTGTCGATTCTCAATTCCTTGGCGACCTTCGGGCCACAAATATCCCCGTTTTAGATATCCATGAACTCGCTGCCGGGAAACTTTGTGCTTTAATGGCCCGGCAACAGGGGCGGGACCTGTTCGATAGCCATCAACTTTTAAACCACAACGATTTGGAGCAAAAGCGATTAAGATTGGCGTTTGTCGTTTACGGAGCTATGAATCGCAAAGACTGGCGAACGGTCTCTTTGCATGATATTGACTTCGCGGCTGATGAACTGTCGCACCAGTTGCTCCCGTTGTTCCACATAAAGTCTGCGAGGGGAGATGAATCGCCAGTTTATTACGGTAAAGGAAATCGCGATGACTGATTCAGGTTGTCGTGGCAAACCGGCAAATTGTTATTGTTGTGGAGCAAACGACTTATCCAATCCAAATTCAACCTTGAAATCAGTGGCTTTAACAACCGGCTTAACTGTCCGTTTCTGTTTAACCAATTCCACAATGCCGTATCGCGACATTGTTTTTAAAGTCCTTGAAAGATTGCTTCGATTTCGGCCTGATGCTGTTTCAAGCTCTTTTAAGGATTTTGGTTTTTGTTCCTTGATGATTCTGAGAAGTTTCTGATTCTCACTGCTCAAAACCTGTGCCATTGACTGCACGGATTCAAACCAAACTTTTGGTTCACCTCTCTTTGGTTTGTGTTCCCCCTTCGCAATCGCGATAGACCTTTTTTTATAATTTTCGCGAGAAATAATCCCGATTTTAATTGTTTTCTTAGCCATTGTATCGCCC
>JBAVYC010000407.1:0-2668 GCA_049698595.1 Desulfobacterales bacterium
AAGTTGATGAACTCGTAAAAAGTCAGAATTTCGATTGTTATTCATTGTAACCCATTGAAATTACAAGCCCTGAAATTCTAGTTGTGTGCTTTTTGTGCCTTTTTGCGGCCATATCAAGGTTGAGGGTTTCAGGGTTCGGGGCTCACTGATCAAGTTTTATTTATGGGAATTATCAGCAAAACTCGATCGCCTCAACCCTGAACCCAGATCTCCAGAACCTTGAAACTGTTCCTCTCTACCGACTACCTAATAAACATTGTCCTCAATTCTCAACTCGGGTTTTTCTCTCTTGGAAAACAGATGCCCGATTGCTCGTCCCACCCGATTTCTATTTTATCATTCTTTTTGATGTAATCGAACTGTCGGTTTTGCGGCAAGGCGATGAGCAGTTCGGTATCGTCATCGAGGGGATGGGCCAGGAGTCTGCTGTTGGCGCCATCGAAGAGAATATCCTTGACGATGACCTCAAATCGGTTCAAGTTGGATAAGCTCGGGTCGGGTTGAATCAGCATGGCTTCAGGGCGCAGAAACAGATCGACCTCATCTCCCGGCTGCACCATTTCGCGAAGTTTTGTACGGAATACATTGCCTTCCGAAATTGCCACTTCAGCGATATTTTCAGTGCACTCTTGAATCTTGCCGGACCAGGCATTGTTGTCGCCAACGAACTTGGCCACAAAGGGAGTTTGCGGGTTATTGTACAAGTTCTGGGGGATATCGATTTGTTCATACACCCCCTGATTCATCACCGCCACGTGATCGGACATCACCAGCGCTTCGGATTGGTCGTGGGTAATGTAGACAAAAGTGGTTCCGACTTTCGCCTGCAGCTTCTTCAACTCGACTTTCATCTGCTCCCGCAGTTTCAGGTCCAGGGCACCCAGTGGCTCATCCAGCAATAAAACGGCGGGTTCCAGTACCAGACATCTGGCAATGGCGACCCGCTGTCTTTGCCCCCCGGAAAGCTGATCAACTTTTTTGTCGCCAAAACCCGTCAGATCGACCCGTTCCAGGATGGCGTTCACTTTTTCTTCAATGACGGTTTTACTTTCCCCGCGTCGCTTTAAACCAAACGCAATGTTACCCCCCACGTCCATCATCGGAAACAGGGCCAGATGTTGAAATATCAGGTTTACCGGCCGTTTATTCGGAGGGATGCCGATCATGTTTTTGCCACGGATTTCGATGCGCCCATCCGTCGGTTCCGTCAGGCCGGCAATCATGCGCAGCAGGGTAGTTTTTCCGCAGCCGGATGGGCCCAGAATAGAAAAGAATTGACCATCCGGAACTTCAAACGAAACGTTGTTCACCGCAACGAAATCTTTAAACTTTTTTGTTACATTTTGAACAGATAGATCAATCTGCATAAAAAAACCTTCTGACGAAGCTTTTTTTGTTAAGATAAAAAGGAAATAATGAAAAACATATTTAAGATCGGATAAAGGGGACTTTCATAGCAAAACGAAAGCCCCCCTCTAAATTCTTAAATAAAGTTGTTCAGACCAATGTCTGTCTTTCATGCTACTTCGAGGCCTTGACCTTATCCAGAATTTTACCCTCAATTCCTTCCAGCTTGGCCGGCACAGGCGGATACCATTTGATATTGGCAATGGCCGACATCGGAAAACTGCGCTCAAAATTTCCACGCACATCGGCGTCTAAGTATTGGCCTGAGCCTTTGGAAGCCGTTCCATATTTTTCAACGTTGGTAAAAAGAGCCGCATTTTCGGGTTTCAGCATGAAATTGATCCATTTGTAGGCCCCTTCCACATTTTTGGCCTTGGCAGGAATGGCAAAAGTATCGATCCATCCCAAGGCGCCGCTTCTGGGTGCAACAAAGTCGATGTTCGGGTTTTCGGCATGTAGTTTCCAGCCGGCATTGTCCCAGGCCATGGCAACATGGACTTCGCCGGATCTCATCGACTGCAGCAGAGCATCTCCATTGGTCCAGTAATTTTTGACAAACGGCTTGCCCGCAATCATGGCCTGTTCGACCTTTTCCATCAAGGCCTGATAAGCCATCGCATCTCCGTACAAGCCAAAAGGGTTTTCTCCCATGGCAAACGCCATCGCGATCAAGGTCGGTCTCTTGAGGCGGTAGCTGACTCTGCCTTTGTACATGGCATTCAACAAATCAGAGTAATCACCGGCGTTGGGCGCGAACTTCTTATTGATCACCAATCCGGATGTGCCCCAGCAAAACGGCACCGCGTGGGGTTGACCGCCGACCATGGTATTTTGTTTTACCGCTTCCAACATGGGCTCAATGATCTGGCCGGTTTCGACTTTAGACAGATCTATGGGCTGATAAATTTGATATTTTTCCTGAACGGAGGCAATCCGGTCCTGGCTCGGCTGGGCCAAATCGAATCCGGCGCCGCGCGTGGCGCGCAGTTTGGCAATCATTTCCTCATTGTTCGAAAAGGTAACTTTGACAGTGATCCCGGTTTCTTGTTGAAATTTGTCAACCAGGTTCTGGGGGGCGTAGCCTTTCCAGGTTAGCAGGGACAGTTCCTCAGCTGCCCGCAGGTTGCCGAAACCAAAAACCATCATCGTGACAATGACCAGTGAAATAGCACATGCTTTTTTCATAACTACTTTCCTCCTTTTTTGTTTTGCTGTTTTTTTACCAATACTCACCGACTGCTATTGTAATTTTGGGTTACGT
>JBAVYC010000408.1:0-2516 GCA_049698595.1 Desulfobacterales bacterium
GTCGGATTCTCAATACCGGCAACGCAATTGAAAAGCGTCGTCTTGCCTGCACCGTTCGGTCCGATAAGACCAATGATCTCGTCTCGGTCGATGTTAAAGGTGATATCTTTAAGGGCCTCCAGACCCCCAAAGCTTTTGTAAAGCTTTTTTATTTCTAGTATGGGTGTCATTTCTTGATGCCCACCGCAGGCTTGGTTTTTTTTCTTTTCGTCCGGCCGGCCCGCATCTGGGCAGCTACTGCCGCGATGGGCAGCATACCGGCCGGGCGAAAGCGCATCATGAGAACCATAATCAAACCAAAAGCCAGGAAGCGGACCTCCACCGGAAGGCCCAGCAAGGGCAGCAGTTCACGAAGGACCTCGCTCAGTGAAACCAGTATCACGGCCCCGATCATAACCCCCCATATATTGCCCATGCCGCCGAGCACGATCATGCACAAAATCAAAAAAGATTCCCAGAACTTGAACATGTCCGGTGACAGGAAAGTCACCCACCTGGCAAAAAAGCTACCCCCGACAGCGCCGAAGGCGGCACTGATGGCAAAAGCGATGACCTTATAGGCCAACAGGTTGATGCCGCAGGAAACAGCGGCGACTTCGTCATCGCGAATAGCAAACCAGGCCCGCCCCAGGCGGGAATCCTGGATGCGATACATCACAAAAACGGTCGCCAAAACCATGATGATGGCAAGATAGTAGTAGGGCAACTCGCCCACGAACTCCCATTTAGGGCCACCAAAGAGGGTGAGATCGATAGACACCACATCAATACCCGGCAGGCCCAGCGGTCCCCGCGTGAGCCAGATCTCGTTGGTCAGAAAAAGGACGACCAGCTCTGAAAAGCCGAAGGTCACTATGGCAAAATAGTCACCGGTGAGCCTGAGCGTCGGAGCCCCCAGCAGAATGCCCCAGATGGCGCCATTGATAAAGGCCAGGGGGATAATCAACCAGTACGAAAGGCCAAAGTGATACGTAAGCAGGCCCGAAGTGTAAGCGCCGATACCGTAAAACCCCACATAACCCAGATCCAACAGCCCGTTGAAGCCGGGTACGATGTTTAACCCTAAAGCCAGAATCATGTATAGAAAAATAAGGATGACGATATGGAGCAAATAATCCGAAACTAAGGGAAGAAACGGAAAAATCAGGGCAAGAATCAATAGGCCGATTCTTATTTTCGCGCCGCGAGTCAGGTTCTGTGGTTCCAATTTACCCATCTCACATACTCTTTTTGGTTTCCTTGAGTACCCTGCCGAACAAGCCCGCAGGTATCAGGATAATAACGATGATCATGACGGCGTAAGAGATGCCGTCCCGGTAAAGCGAGCTCAAATAACCCGCGCCAAAAGCTTCGGCCACACCCAGCACCACCCCGCCTAACATGGCACCCGGCACCGAGCCGATACCGCCTAATACGGCAGCGGCAAATGCCTTGACCCCGGCGACGTAACCCATGGTCGGGTAGAGCGAATTGTAGAAAGCGCCCACCATAATGCCGGCAGCTCCGCCCAGGGCCCCGGCCAGGGCAAAGGTGTAGGAGATTACCCGGTCTACGTTGATGCCGGTGAGGGCCGCCATGGTTTTATTCTGGGCCACGGCCCGCATCGCCTTGCCCCACCGGGTTTTCTTGATGGTAAGGTGGAGCCCGGCCATCATGACAATCGTCAGGGCAAAGATGAAGAGATGAAACCAGGAAAGATTGACTCCGCCAAAGCTGACGGCCGTTTTTTCAAAATAGGCGGGCAACGCTTCCTGGGGGAAAGGCTTGGCCCGGGAACCCCAGATGATCATGGCCAGGTTTTGCAGGAAAATCGACATTCCAATGGCCGTAATCAACGCGGCCAGACGGGGTGACTGCCTCAACGGGCGATAGGCGAAAATATCCAGCAACACACCGCAGACCGCACAACAGACCATGGCCAGGGGAAACGCTGCATAAAAAGGAAGCCCCAGGACAGTGATGAAGGTGAAGGCGAAAAAGGCGCCCAGCATGTAGATTTCGCCGTGAGCAAAATTAATAAGCTGGACAACACCGTAGATCATGGTGTAACCCACGGCAATCATAGCATATATGCCACCGATGGTTAGTCCGTTGACAAGCTGCTGTAGGAACAAACGTCCTCCCTTGACGCATGGAAAGGCGCCAGAATCCGCAAATTCCGGCGTCTTGAATGGCATCTTAAGATTATTTGAGCAACTATTCGGCCGCTACGAACTTACCATCTTTGACCATTTTAACGAAGGCGGGTTTGGTGGTATCACCTTTCTCATCAAAGTAGGTCAGACCGGTTATCCCCTTGTAGCCATTGGCCTCGGAGTTAATTGCAGCCAGCCCTTCACGGATTTTCTTGCGATCCGGACCGGTTTCGGCAATAACCTGGGCCAGGATGCCGAGGCAGTCATAGGCATTGGCGCTCATCCAGTCCACGTCACGACCATAGGCTTCCTTGAATCGTTTAGCGAAGTCCTGTCCCGCCGGGCCTGCCGAAGATGCCAGGAAGGGTACGGTGCAGTAAG
>JBAVYC010000409.1:0-2479 GCA_049698595.1 Desulfobacterales bacterium
ATGTCGCCACCGCGCTGATTGCCAAGGAGATGGGCATTTAAATTGATCGCCAGCGGAAATCCCTGCCCCTTTTGACCGAGTCGGGATTTGCCGATGGCAAGCACAGTGGCGGTGACATCGGCCAGCCACAGCATGGCACCGGCCTGAACTGTGCCGAAAGGGTTGAGGATCCCGGCTGCCACCGGCATCCTGCTGACAACACAATCTTCTTTTCGTTCTTCAATAAAAAATTCAATTTCACCGGTACGCCTGGCCGATTTCAGGTGTTCCTGGATATCGATCATCTGAACTCCCTTACGCTCGATTTTCTGTTTTGGTTGAATTGAATTCAATCCATCTTCCGTCACCCTGTTGCGACAGCTTCTGATAAATGTGATGGGCCGCTGCAACATCCTCGACTGCCAGACCCAATGATTTAAACAGGGTTATATCTTCTCTGGATGTCCTGCCTTTGATATTCTCGAGAAGGATATCGCCGAGCTCTCCCAGAACGTGATCGTCATTAATAGCGCCTTCTTTTTTGGGGAAAAGGAAATCCCCCGCCTCATTGAGCGTGGATTCGCGCCGATCCACAAACAATTTTGATTTAACCACCGCCGCCGTATCCAATTCTCTGGCAAAGGGCACACTGGATCCCACCGCGTTGATGTGGGTTCCCGGCATAATCCAGTCACCCTGCAGCACCGGGTCGGTCGACGATGTCACCGTGCAAATGATGTCGGCCCCGTCAACTGCGCGCTGCGCGCTTTCAAACGCTTGTATGTCAAGGGAGGGGTCTACCGACTCGCGCTCGGCAAATGACCGGGCATGATCGAAATCACGGCTCCAGACCCGGACGTGTTTGATATCCCGCACTACCCGCATGGCCTCCAGATGCGCTGCGGCCTGGACTCCGGAGCCCAGGATCGCCAGGTTTTCCGCATCCCTTGCGGCAAGTAATCGGGTGGCCACCGCGCTGACGGCGGCGGTTCGAATGGCCGTAACTTTGCCGGCGTCCACCATTGCGAGCAGACGGCCGTTTTGAGTTTCAAACAGCATCACCGTTCCCTGGTGGGAGTCATATTCGGTCGCATGATTACCGGGGAAAACGCTGATGGCTTTCAAGCCCATCACGCGACCATCTGCCAGGTAGGCGGGCATCATGCCGATCAGGCCGCTTTTATCCGGCAGCCACATGAGATTGCGCAGCGGGTTTACTGCGTTGCCGCGGTTCAGCATTTTAAAAACAGCTGCCATGGCATCCACGCATTCGCTCATGGATAGCCATTGCTGAACTTCACGGTGATTGACCACGAGTACTTTCATAGGAAATCAAGGCTCCGTCATTTTGGCAAATACTTATCTGATTTTATAAGACCGTTTTCAAGGTTTCCAGGCTGAGATTGGCCCCGCAGATAATAACAACGACATTCTTTCCGGCAAGGCGGTCACGCCGCTTTACCATGGCGGCCACAGCCACGGCTGCGGCCCCTTCAACCAGCATGTGCTGGCTTTGCAGAAACTCCTTCAAGCCGTCTTTGATTTCATCTTCGGTCACGGTTTCATAGTCATCGACCAGTTCACGACACAAATCAAAAGTGACGGCACCCGGTTCGATTCCACCCGCCGTGCCGTCTGAAATCGTCGGCAGGGACGGCAAGTCGAGAATTTTGCCGGCGCCGACGGACCGGATCATCACCTGGGAATTTTGCGGTGAACAGCCGATGATATCGACCCCGGGGTGAACTGATTTGAGATATGCGGCGATGCCGGAAATCAATCCGCCGCCGCCCAGCGCGACGAAGACGGTATCAATTTTGTCCAATTGATTGACAAGCTCAACTGCAATGGTGCCCTGGCCGCCGATGACCTGAACGTCATTGTAAGGGGGTATATACGCCAGGCCTTTTTGGGCGGCGAATTTGCGGGCCTGGGCTTCGGTGTCGGCCGTATCGTCACCGAAGTGTTGCACCTCGGCGCCCAGCCTTTCGATTGCCTGAACTTTGGCCGGGGAGGCGTTTTGGGGCACAAAAACGATCCCTGTCGCACCCAGTTTTCCGAGACCGTACGCCATCGCTGCGCCATGATTGCCCGTGGAGGCGGTAACTACCCCCCGTTCCCGCTGTTCCCGGGTCAACGACAGCATCTTATTCATAGCGCCCCTTAATTTAAAGGAGCCGGTGTGCTGCAGATTTTCCAGCTTGAAGTGGACGTTTGCTTCTGCAAGCCTGCTGTAGTGCGGGGAATAATCGAGGATGGTTTCTCTTATGTAGGGCCGAATCCGTTTTTCGGCAGCAATGACTTCTTTGGCGATGTCCATAAGGCGTTCTCAGGTTCAGAGTTCAAGGGTTCGGGGTTCAAGGTTCAAAGTTCAAGGTTCGAGATTCAGAGGTTCGAGATTTCACTATGGCTGAACAGCGAACCGCAGAAAATCGAAGGACGGTTTCGCTTTGCTCAATTTTTTTTAAAATAAATAGAATACCTTATCGTAGTTCAGATC
>JBAVYC010000410.1:0-1588 GCA_049698595.1 Desulfobacterales bacterium
TATTGATGGTGGTTGGTGAATAGAGAACCCCGCGTTTGTCCATAATCAACAGGTATCCTCCTGATTTACCGATCTTATCGATAATCTCCAGTGTTTCAGATTGAAGTCCGCCCATCAATTTTTTCTGAACCCCTTGCAGCTCCGCCTCATATTTATTCTGCAGGGTTTTGATATCATTGACCTTGATTCTGAACTCACGTTCTTTCTCTTCGCGCATTTCTTTGCTCATCACAAGGGCTTCGCGCTCCAAGCGCTTCTTCATTTCCTCGATTTCGACGCCTTTTTCCTTTAGCTCGACCTCCATCTTTTTACCTTGCGTGGTGATTTCTGCTTTTATTTCTTTTCCGGCGTCTGAATTTTCAAATAAGCGTTGGAACTCTACTACCCCGATTTTAGCCACATCCGCACACAAGCCAGACCCTCCAACGAAAAAAAAAGCCATCATCGTAAGGAATATCCATTTGCTTGCTGATCGCATACATCCCCCTTTCCACGTCTTCAATGTGAATTTTGCCATAATATATATCATTTAATGGCGGTTTTAATCAAATATTTGTTGGCGCTGCTCGTGGCCAATCATTATTATTGGTGCTTCGATTTAGAATGCACCGCCCATGGAAAACTCCCAGTTGACCCCGGAATCTTCTCCATCCTCTTCCCTAGGATCCAAAATATGGCCGCCTTCAATGCGAATCGGCCCGATGGGTGAATACCATCGAATGCCGTATCCGGCAGCCTGGCGCAGATTACCCAAATCAATCGAATCATCGGGTCCAAAAACATTGCCGGTATCATAGAAAACAACACCGACAATGCCCAGATCTTTAAATAATGGATAGGTGAGTTCAAAATTGAACTGGACAAACGATTCTCCGCCTTCCTCTGTTATTTGACCGGCACTGTTAACGGTTTTGATATTGATGTCCTGAAAACCAAAACCTCGGACAGAATTCATGCCGCCCAGATAGAATTTTTCATAATCAGGCAGGATGTAGCCATCCAACTCACTCACATAGCCGGATTTCCCGTGAAGAAAAGTGACCAAGCCTTTGTAAACCGGGATATGCCAGCCCAACTCACCCACGACTTTGTTAAAACCGATATCACCGCCTAATCCCGAATAGGTGTAAGCGAGGCTGTGATCCTGGCCCTGTGTGGTATTAAAGGCACGGTCCCTTGAATCATAACTTAAGGCTGTGGTCACGGCGCTGGTGGCGTTTTTCCCTTCCAGGTCCTTGATATTATCCGATGCATCATCTGTGATTTCGGAAATGTCCGTAACATCATAACGATAGGCTAAGGAGGCACGCGTAAAGTCATAAATGGGGTAACTGATTCCCAGTCCGCCACCCATGCTGGTTTTATCGTAGGTGTCATAATCCCGTCTGGTGCGGTAGACGTTGATGGAACCGGACAGTGGAATGTCAAACATCCACGGCTCGGTGAAGCTCAGGTTGTATAAATCCGCAACACCGCCGACATTAGCGCTCAGCTTGAGAATCTGCCCGCGGCCGAAAAGATTTCTCTGGGAAACCGATCCGGTCACGAAGACGTTGTCCACCGTGCTGTATCCCGCGCCAAACGTGAA
>JBAVYC010000411.1:0-3258 GCA_049698595.1 Desulfobacterales bacterium
GGTTTCGGGCACCATTCTGGCGGTCTGTTCCTGTACGGTATTGCCGCTTTTTGCCGGCATCTGGAAACGCGGCGCCGGCCTGGGCCCGGCGATTGCGTTTTTGTATTCCGGCCCGGCCATTAATGTACTGGCCATTGTGTTGACAGCCCGGATCCTTGGCCCCGAGATCGGCCTGGCAAGAGCTGTAGGGGCGGTGGTGTTCAGCGTCGTTATCGGTCTGATCATGCATCTGCTGTTTCGTAAAGAAGAGCAGGCCAAGGCTGAAGCAGCCCTGCACATGCCCGAACAGGAAGTGGAGCGGCCGCTGTGGCAAAATGTGGTCTATTTTGCCGTCATGGTGGGCATCCTGGTGTCTGCTACCTGGGGTAAGCCGACCGAACCGGCCGGACTGTGGCACGCAATTTACAGCGTCAAATGGTTGGTGACCGGTTTTTTTGCGATTGTCTTCGGCGTACTCCTGGTAAAATGGTTCCGCGTGAAGGCTTATAAAGTCCTACTGGCAGCCGCTGCCGTTCTGACCCTGGCGATTATCTTCCCGCACGAGCCACTGATTGCCTTTTCGGCCGGCATCATTGCCCTGGTGGTTCTGACCACCACTACCCGGGGGGAGACCGAATCCTGGTTTCTGTCCACCTGGGATTTTACCAAGCAGATCATGCCGCTTTTGTTTGCCGGCGTGCTGGTGGCAGGCCTGCTGCTGGGACGGCCCGGTTCCGAAGGCCTGATCCCCTCGCAATGGATTAGCGGCCTGGTGGGCGGCAACTCCCTGTGGGCCAACCTTTTCGCCTCGGTGGTGGGGGCTTTCATGTATTTCGCCACCCTGACCGAGGTGCCGATTTTACAGGGACTTTTAGGCGCCGGTATGGGCAAGGGACCTGCTCTGGCACTGCTGCTGGCCGGACCGGCGTTGAGCCTGCCCAACATGCTGGTGATCCGCAGTGTCATGGGCACAAAGAAGACGGTGGTCTTTGTCGGTCTGGTGGTGGTGATGGCCACCATCAGCGGGATGATCTTCGGTCACTTTTTTTCCTGAATTCGAAACAGTTCAGCCGCTTCGTTGTTTCATAAATACAGTAACGGAGAATCTTAGAAATGGATTCTAAATAAAAAAATCTCAGAGAGGATATACGGGATCATTAGAATAGAAGGGCCTTTGGCCTAAGGGTATCTCGCCGTAGGCGAAAAAAAATCCCCTTGATCCTGTAAATCCTGTCCCCCTAAAAAAAATTAAAAAAGAGGAAAAAATTATGGATATTAAAGTTTTAGGACCCGGTTGCCCTAAATGTCAGCAGACCGAAAAAATTGTTAAAGAAGCTGTGGCCGAAGCCGGTGTGGATGCCCAAATCGAAAAAGTAACGGATACCATGGAAATCGCGGGCTACGGCGTGTTCGGAACCCCTGCTGTGGTAGTAGACGGCGAAGTCAAAAGTGTCGGCAAGATACCCAAAAAACAGGATGTTATGGGCTGGATTAATTCTTAGGAGAACTGGTTGTGACCATATTTCGGAAACTCACCGTTTTTTTACTTTTATCAGGCCTTACCGTTCTGGCTGGTCCACCGACGGTCATAGCCGATGCGAAAAAATTCAGTGACGTGCCGGTTAAAGGCATGGTCACCATGATCGATCTGGGAGCCGACAAATGCGTCCCCTGCAAAATGATGGCCCCGATCATAGCCAAAATTGAGAAAGCATATGAAGGCCGGGCCACCATCGTGTTCATCGATGTCTGGAAACACAATGAACAGGCGAAACGATTCGGCATCCGGGCTATCCCGACGCAAATATTTTTCGATGAAAATAGCAAGGAAGTCTTCCGCCATGTCGGTTTTATGGGTGAAAAGGCTATTGTCGACCAGCTAAAGAAGATGGGAATCGATTAGATTGCTCGAATCCATATTTTTAACCGTAAACGAATGGATGGTCGGCGGAACCGCTATCGCCGCCGTAGGGTGTTTTACCTGGGGTATGATCAGCGTGCTGTTCAGTGCCTGTCACCTGGCCTCCATCCCCCTGATTGTGGCGTATGTCGGTGGTCAGGAGCAGGCCTTAAACCCCAAGCAAGCCGGCGTTTATTCATCTGCGTTTACCCTGGGGCTTTTTATCAGCATTGCGCTGATCGGTATCGTTTGCGCCCTGCTGGGCCGAATGCTGGGGGATGTCGGCAACTTCTGGCAGATTCTGGTGGGAGCCGTTTTGATCTGGGTGGCACTGGGGATGCTGGGGGTTGAAAAATGCTCCATGTCGGGCAGTTTACTGTATCGGCTGAATTTGAGGGGGTTGTCCGGCGCCTTCGTGCTGGGCCTGGCCTATGGCATTCTTTCAGGTTCCTGCACCTTCGGTTTCATCGCCCCAATTTTAGCAATCATCACCATGCAACAGCAAATTGCGACCGGCATCTTCTACATCCTGCTGTTTGCCGTCGGGCACTGTCTGCCGATCGTGATTGCCGGAAGTTCGACTGCAACCGTACGAAAATTGATGGAAAACAGCACCTGGCAGGGCACAGGGAACTGGTTTAGACGGGCTGCCGGAATTGTTATCGTACTTTTAGGGGTGTACTTTATCCTTAATCCGTTAATATTATCCTAGCCCGGATAAACCGGAAAAGTTAGAAGATTGTGTAAACAAGCCCACTAATTTTATCGAAATGCTGATCGGATGTTATCAGTTCCGCCCCCTGTTCCATTGCTTGTGCAGCGATCCAGATGTCATTGGTGGGAATTGGCGTCCCTTGTTGTCTGAGTTTTACGGCAATCCTTGAATACCGATCTGATGTAATTTTACCAATCGGCAAAAGGTCCACAACTTCATGCTTCAAAAAACGGTCGAGGTCGTCCATATTTTTTTTGAATCGGGTGCCGTTGCGAAATCCAAACATGAGCTCTCCCATGACAACCGGAGAAAAAACGATCAGCTCAGCTTTAACTATGATTTCAACCGCTTCAACGGCATCGCGTTTGAACCCCACATAGGCACTTGTATCCAGCAGGATCTTCACGTCCACATTTCCTCATCAATTTGCTCACAAGACTTAATGGAATCCAAGAATTCAGCTGCCTCCTCATCGCTCCAACCGCCGGCAAGCTCTCTTAAAGATGCCGCCGGCGGATTATTTTTATTTAAACCGGTGTACTGGTGTATCATATCCAAGATTACTCGATTGAGGGATTTCCCGGTTGTTTTTGCCATCCTGCGAATCGTGCGCTCCACCTCGGGATCCATCCCGCGTAAAGTGATTTGCCGCATGAGTCACCTC
>JBAVYC010000412.1:0-12426 GCA_049698595.1 Desulfobacterales bacterium
GTTCTAACCTGGGCCACTTTGCATTTTGTAGGTTGGGTTGAGCCTACGCCAAGCTTGGTTGGGTTTCGCTGCACTCAACCCAAGCTACATTTTACCGTTGTTATTGCGAATTGCGAAACCCAACAACGGCCGATTTCGGAACTGAGTCCCAAAAGTTTCTAATTCGATTAAACCGGCCTTTTTTTTGGCCAGCGGCGCCGCTCATATGAAACAACATGGAATGACGAACGACAATTGACGAATGATGGAACTTATAGATTGAGTACCTGAAACTAAGATTGGGGGGGTGATGGCGGATGAAATTTTGGAGAAGATGGAAAGAGGTGTGTACTATCCCGGAAACCACCTGGGGAAAAAACAGAAATTAAAGGACCTGGTCGATAAAGGTTATCTTCATCGTATGGACGGCGCCTTTCTTTGCGGACCGGAGAGCGAACCAAATTTCCGTCTGACAAACAAAGGCATCCTCCGCAAACGACGTAAGACCAAATGAAATTTGTAAAAGATCCCCTCGAGCAAACCACGGCAGCGACGGACATCGTATTGGCCCTCGTCGCTTTCGGCGGCATTGTATTCTTATTGGGTCTCATATTGAATTCCGGTGAACTATGGAAAATCAGCATCTGGTCGGCCGCCATCGGGTCGATCGGTTTGGCCGCGGCCCTGGGCGCGGTGGCGCATGGTCTAATTTTATCCCGGACTCTCCATCATTGCAGCTGGTTAGTCTTGAATATGGCCCTCAGCCTGGCAATTTCTCTTTTTGTTGTGGGTGTCGTGTATGACCTTTGGGGCTTTGAAGTGTCCCTCAAAACCCTGCCGATACTATTGATAACGGGTTTGGGGTTTTATCTGACGACCTTGTTTTATCCCGGTATTTTTTTTCTTTTCATTGTATATGAAGGTGTTGCACTGGTTTTCGCACTGGCTGCCTATATTTATTTAACCATCCAGCAAGATCTGCCGGGCGCATACTTGATGGCAGCCGGAATCCTTGCCAGTATTATCGCAGCCGGAATCCAGGCCAATAAATCGGTTGTTGTAACCTTCATCTGGCGGTTTGATCACAACGGGATCTATCACCTGGTGCAGGTGGTGGGATTACTGCTGCTGTTTGCCGGTCTTCGCAAGTCACTGCCGGGCTGAATGGCAACTACAAAACCCTGACCCGGACAGGACGTCACCAAAAAAAAATTAATAATCACGAAAGCTCGAAAGTACTTTTTTTCAGAGATTGCAAAGATATTACCATTAAACAGCTTATCTCGATCATAGGATTCGGTATGCCGGGTAAAAATAAAATGCAGGCGGCACAGGAAGCCATTATTGATGACCTATTGGACGAATTGAAACCGCTGCGATTTGAGGCTCCGGTCAGCCACGTTTACAACCCACTGGCCTATGCCCGGTCTTCATATGCCCAATATTTGCAGCGCTATGCCGAATCGCCCAAGGAATTTGTCCTGATCGGAATGAACCCCGGGCCCTGGGGGATGGCTCAAACCGGCATTCCTTTCGGCGAGGTGACGGCAGTCAGGGATTGGCTGAATATCAAAGCCCCCGTCGGCAAACCGCCACAAATGCATCCGAAGCGACCGGTTACGGGTTTCAACTGCCCCCGCAGTGAAGTCAGCGGTAGGCGTTTATGGGGATGGGCTCGGAAAATTTTTAAAACTCCGGCCATCTTTTTCTCTCGTTTTTTTGTTGCCAACTATTGCCCCCTTATGTTCATTGAAGCCGGCGGCCGCAACCGTACCCCCAACCAACTGCGGGCAAGCGAGCGCAAGCCTTTGTTGGAAGTTTGCGACCGGGCGTTGCGCCGCACAATTGAACAGCTAAGGCCCCGTTATGTGATCGGTGTGGGCCTGTTTGCAGCAGAACGCGCTCGGATAGCACTGACTGATATGGATATAACCCTCGGCCGAATCACTCATCCGAGTCCGGCCAATCCCAAAGCAAATCGCGGATGGGAGTCGCTAATTGAGAAAGAGTTTGCCGCATTGGGGATTGAGTTGTGAGAAGTTGAAACGCGGTTTGAGGAATTTGGAAGGTGGAATCTTTGGCCAGCTAGAATAGCCACGGACATCATATAAAGAAGACGGAAAGCGGAAAAAAATGATAAGAAAAAGTGCACGCTAAATGAACTGGGGGCTTCGCCCATATTGGAATAGTTCCATTATTCCATCTACAAATTATCTAGGATCTGTTAAAAAAACGACATATTTACAATGAATTTTAAAATCTCCGAGGCTTTAAATTACTGTGTTCTACTGCTACTCGTGGTCTTTTTAAATGCATGCGTCAGTGGCCCTCAGATGGACCAGGGGTCTTCCGCAAGCAAGAAGGCGCAAGACCACCGTGCAACGCAAGCATACCACGAAAAATTGGAATCATTGCAGGACGATTTGGCGGCCCTCAACCAACAGACGAATATACTTGAAGCCCAACTGGTGGCTGAAACAGCCATCACATATTCCGATCAACTGGCCGAGGAATACCAGTTGGTTCGCCCGGCGGTTTTACACAATGTGCTGATCCGGGTGGGTCTGAAGGATCGAGGACTGTGTTACCACTGGACGGAAGATCTTCTCAAACAGCTCCAATCACTGGATTTGAGAACCTATCAGTTTCACTGGGGAGTAGCGCACCGCGGCAGCGAGTTGCGGGAACACAACAGTGTGGTCATCACCGCCCGGGGGCAGGCTTTTGAAAAGGGGATGGTTTTGGACCCATGGAGAAATTCCGGTGATCTTTACTGGGCTCTGATCAAATCCGATCGGTATCCGTGGAAAAAGCTGCCGCTTTCGGAATGGTAAAACCCGTCGTAAGTTGTTCGTTGGCAGCGATCCGTTGCAGAAGAGATAAGCGTCGGGGGGGGGGTAAAATCATCGGATATATATATCCAGCAGTGACACTTTTATTTTTATCTGCGTCATTCTACCTCTGTGGAATCCCGCCTGCGGGAGAAAAACTGCAGCAGCAAGGGTATGGAACTGATTGCCTGAATAGAGATGTTGTTGATTGGTTGATTAGTTGATTGGTTAAGTGGTTGTAAATATGGATTTATCCCATATTTGCAAAATAATTGGAACTTCATGTTTTAACAATCGTAACATTCTAAAATTATAAATATAATTTACCTAATCAACCATTCAACCAGTAAACTATTCAACGAGGTCCGGAATATAAGGGACAGTTATGGAATTATTCGAGATATTAAAATCAGCCCAAAAGAGGATCGAGGGACACGCCCATGTCACGCCCATCATGACCTCGCGGACGTTGAATCAACTCACCGGAGCGGAAATTTTTTTGAAATGTGAAAATTTTCAGCGAATGGGCGCCTTCAAGTTTCGGGGTGCCTACAATGCCATGTCCCGGCTGACGGATAATCAAAAAAAGCACGGCGTCATCACCCATTCATCCGGCAATCATGCCCAGGCGGTCGCCCTCGTAGGCCGGCTGCTGGGAATTAAGACAGTGGTCGTCATGCCCGATGATGCGCCGCTGATCAAACGTGCCGCTACTGAGGCTTACGGTGCCTCGGTGATCGGATATGACCCTGCTGAAACCTCCCGCGAAAAGATCTCGCAAGATCTTGCAAACCGGCATCGCTATACGTTGGTTCCACCATATGATCATATTGACATCGTTGCCGGTCAGGGGACTGCCGCCATGGAGCTGATCGACGAGCTTAATTCCCTGGATATGTTGATGGTGCCCTGCGGCGGTGGCGGGCTGCTGAGCGGCTGTGCCCTTGCCGCCCGGGCAATGTCTCCGAACTGCCGAGTCATCGGCATCGAGCCCGAATCCGCCGACGATGCCGCCAAATCGTTTCACAGCGGTAAACTGCACACGGTGACAAACCCGCCGACCATCGCCGACGGGACCCGGACACCATCGCTGGGAAAGGTCACATTTCCTCTAGTGCTGGAATACGTTGCTGACATGCAAACTGTTTCGGAAAGCGCCATTATGGAAGCGGTCAAATTTTTATTTTACCGCATGAAACTGGTGGTGGAGCCATCGGGGGCTCTTGGTGTGGCTGCCCTTTTGAGTGGCGAGATCCAACCCCGCGGCCGCGTCGGCATTATTCTCAGCGGCGGCAACATTGACGGGATGACCATGAAGACGATATTGGATTCATAGCTATTGACTTAGATTCTGCAATACATACATTGTTTTACCAATCAAAACAAAGGAGGATGGCATGCGGAAATCCAGCACAGACCGACAAATGGTCTTCTTCGGTGGCGCTGTGCATTCCTGGACCAATCCTGAGACCGACGAAAGGGGTATCAAGGGGCTCGCATATAATTAAAACGCGGATGAACTCTCCTGGAAATATATGCAGCTTTTTTTCGCAGAAATATTTAAGCAATAACATAATCAGCTGAAAGGAAACAATTATGAGCTTGCAGGAAAAACTCGATGCCTATAAGGCAGGCATGGTAGCAAAGGCTCCCAAAGAAGCACTGGATATCATGCACCGGGCCACAGAAGATTTACGCAATTCGGCAATAATGGAAGGGGTAGTAAAAATCGGAGACCCGGCACCGCAATTTGAACTGCAAAATGCCGCCGGAGCGCTCACTCGGCTTAAGGATCTGCTTTCCGGAGGCCCTTTGGTTCTGAGCTTTTACCGTGGCAAATGGTGACCCTATTGCAACATGGAGCTGGAAGCTCTACAAGAAGCTTTGCCTGCCATAAAATCCGCCGGAGCCGCCTTTGTGGCAATTTCACCACAGCAATACGGATTTAATCGTGAATTTATTGAACAAAAAAAGTTTACTTTCGACCTGTTGAGCGACCTGGGAAATCAAACTGCCAAAGCATACGGCCTTGTCTATACGCTGCCGGAGGATTTACGCAAAATTTATCTACAATTCGGCATCGATGTCCCTAAACATAACGGTGATGATTCCTGGACATTACCCTTGCCGGCCAGATATATAATTGACCGAAAGGGGATCGTCCGGTATGCAGAAGTCAGTGTGGACTATACGGTGCGGCCTGAACCTGAACATACCATCGCTGCTCTTAGGGAGCTGCAATCGTAAAATAAGGGAACGATGAATATATACACAGGCACCGGTGATCGGGGTAAAACCAGTCTTTTTAGCGGACAAAGGGTTTCCAAGTCAGACGCGCGAATTGAAGCCTATGGAGATTTGGATGAATTAAACTCGATCATCGGCGCGCTGGTTGCAAGCCTCGGCCCCGGGCATTCAGGACCGGTCGAGGAATTGCAGCAAATCCAGACGGACCTCTTTTCCATCGGCGCACTACTGGCCACAACGCCGGACTCGCCTTCCATGGATGCTATTGCCGGCATCGCTCAAGAGCACATCGTATTTTTGGAAAAATCCATCGATCGAATGACAGATGCGCTGCCCGAGCTTAAAAGCTTCATTCTTCCCGGTGGTCATTCGACGGCCGCATGGGCCCATATGGCCCGAACGGTTTGCCGGCGAACGGAACGGCGAATTGTCCGATTCCTGGACGCATCGTTTAATAAGCAGACTCCCGATTCATATCAACGATCACTGACTTACATCAATCGACTATCAGACTATCTTTTCGTTGCAGCGCGCTATTGCAATCATCTATTCGATACCCCTGAAAAACTCTGGCATAAATGAGGGTGCGGTCATCCGTGGAAACCAAGGCCGAAAATTACGCATCTGAACTGATAGAGCACCGCTGGCTGTCAAATAAATCCTTTGAGATAACACTGACGAAACCGAAATATTTTAGATACATACCCGGTCAATGGATTCGTCTCAGCCACCATGGGGTTGAAAGGGATTATACTCTGGTATCTGCACCGACCGACCCATACCTTGCGCTCTGTATTCGAAACATAGAGCACGGAATCTTGTCCGCCGGGTTGAGCAATGCCCCTGTCGGCGCCCGCTTTAACTTCAGCGGTCCCCATGGTTACTTTACGTACCGGCCTTCTACCCGGCCGGCGGTCTTCGTGGCCACCGGTACCGGCTTGGCGCCCTTTGTCTCGATGGCACGGTCCGGTATAACCGGGTTTGTTTTACTTCACGGCGTCAATTCAACAGAAGATCTCTATTACGCAGCCGTATTCAAATCTGCCGCAAAACAATATGTTCCCTGTATTTCAGAAGCGGATAGGTCATCCGGCGAGTATTTTCAGGGGCGCGTCAGCGATTATCTGCAAAAGATTCTGGCCCCCGGGCTATATGATTTTTACCTGTGCGGTCGCGGGGAGATGATCCGGGATGTGACATTTTTAGTGGATGAGAAATTTTCGGGCTCGCTTATATTTACGGAGACATTTTATTGACCAACCACCGGGAGAGAACACATGAAATTTGAAGCGATTGCGAGAGAAACGGTCCTGCTCGATCCCAACAACGACATGGCCCGCAAGAAAATTCCGAATGAAATCCGCAAAGATCCCCTCACCGGCAAAACATCACGCATCTGCCATTTCAGAGAACTCAAGTGGAAAAAACCCGATATTGACAAGCTGGTTGCCGGCACCGAGAACTGGTGCCCTTTTTGTCCGGCTAAAGTGCTGAAAGTCACCCCCTGCTTTCCGCCCGAAATCGTGCCCGCCGGCCGCATGACGCTGGATGACAAAATTTTATTTCCCAATATCGCCCCTTATGACAAGCTTAGTGCCGTCGCCACTTTGGGCAGTCGCCACTATATCCCCATGACTGAGATTGAACCCCAACAGATTGCCGACGGATTTCGTTTGGCGCTGAAATACTTCCGCCACCTGCACGAAATGAAACATGCCGAATCGGTTTATCACCTGGTGAGTTGGAATTACATGCCGGCTTCGGGCAGTTCCATCATCCACCCTCACCTGCAGGTATTCGCAAGTTCCTTTGCGCCGAATCGGTTGCGGGAAGAACTTCAAAGCGCCAAAATTTATAAGGAAACTAAGGGAACAAACTACTGGGATGATCTGGTCCGGGTCGAAAAAGAGAATCGCGATCGGTTTCTCGGAGAAATCGGCCGCACGACATGGCTCAGTGTTTTTGCACCCCTGGGGTCCGCCGGCGATGTGATTGCCGTGGTGGATGGCGTTCGCTCCACCCTTGAGCTAAGCGATGATGATTTGGTCGATCTGGCAACGGGTCTGACGAAATTAATGGCCGCCTATGACCGGATGGGAATTTACAACTTTAACATGAGCTTTTTTGCGGGTTCACAAAAAGATGATCACGCCCGCTTTCACCTGGTCTTCTCACCGCGCATATATTTTAACCCAGCTATCGGCACCCCGGACGTTGCCGCTCTGGGCCGCCTGTTCGGTGAAAGCGTCTGTATGGCATTTCCGGAAGAAATTAATCGAGCGTTAAAACCGCAATTTCAGAGTAAATGAAATACCTGCGGCGGTGCTAAGAGCCTCAAGGTCTATTGACATCTTGGCGGTAAAAAACTAAAGTGGCGGCCTATCATGGCAGCAGGAGGTAAATCATATGGAATTCAAGGAATTGGTCAAAGCAAGGCGCAGTTGTCGAGGGTTTGATGGCTCAGAGGTCACGGAAGCGCAGTTGTCCGTCATCCTGGAGGCAGGTCAATGGGCGCCCAGTCCCTTAAACCTTCAACCGTTTGAATTCATTGTTATCACAGACGGAAACATCAAGGCTCAAATAAGACAAATCAGCGAGGAGGCCAGGCAGGCAGTCATTGACAACGGTGGCCCCGGTTGGGCCGCCAAGTATGAGATGGACTTTATAGAAGAAGCACCCGTCTTGATAGTAATCGTTGTTGATCCCTCTAAGGGAGGTTTAGGCAGCTTTTTCGATCAAAAATACGGTGCCATGCAGGCGGCTTCCGCCTGTATTCAAAACATGATGCTGGCGGCATCAGACCTGGGGCTTGAATCTCTCTGGTTTACTTTTTTTGCGCCCCAAAAACTTCAAGTGGCACTCGATATTCCGCAGGATCTAGCCATCGCCGGGGTTTTGCCGATTGGTAAATCCAAAGAAGCATTAAAAGCCCCACCGCGAAAAGAACCGAAGGTTCACCGCCAGCGCTACCAGAAAATGAATCCATAGACGGGATAGTTCTAGATTGACATTTCGGTCGTCTTTGACAACGTGAAGCCACCGGTGCTGTCTAGGGCTGCCGACTGTTTTTTTCTTTAGTAATCCGCCGGCGCTCCTCGTCCCGAATTTCTCTGCGGAGCAGTTTTCCGACTTTGGATTTGGGTAACATATCCCGGAACTCAATATAACCCGGCACCTTATAAGGTGCCAATTTATCCCGACACCACTGCAGGAGCTCTGCGCCCCCTACCCCTCTGGCATCCGCCTTTAATACAACAATGGCCTTAATGCGTTCTCCGACCTTTTCGTCGAGAACACCCACCACACAGGCGCCGATCACCGTAGGATGGTCTTGCAGCACGGCCTCGATTTCAGAAGCAGAGATTCGGTAGGCTTTATGTTTAATGATATCAGCCGAACGCTCCACATATATAAATTCTCCGTCGGAATCCTGCTTGACATAATCACTCATCCGATAGAAGGTCTTGCCGTTGATATCCACATATGAACGCTTGGTTTCCTCGAGCTTATTCCAGTATTCTTTAACTGTGTAGGGTGAGGTGACCAGGAGTTCTCCAATTTCGCCGACCGGAACTGGTTTTAGTGTCTCCGGATCTACCACAATACATTCTCTGCTTTTTAACGGCAGCCCTAATGTGTTCGGCTTAACATTTTCGTTGATTCGGCTGTACGTTACATGGCCGGCCTCAGTGGAGCCATAGACCTGATAAATTGGAACACCGAATCGCTCCTGCCAGCGCTTGTACACCTCCAAGGGCAAGACATCACCGCCACAGTAACAATAGCGCAAAGACCCTAAATCGTATTGATCGAGGCGGTCATTTTCCAAAATCATACGGTATAAGGCCGGAACACCAAGAAACCAGCGGACATGATGACGCTGAACCGTTTCAAGAATGGCATCAACCTGGGGCACCGGCATAAGCGCAGTCGTGTTGCCTTTGTTCAACCCCAGAGCCATAAACAGGCCCAAGGCCATAATATGAAAAAGCGGGTTCACCGCTATATAAACATCCTCGCCTTCTTTGAGATGATCACCGGCCACGTCGTCGGTGACGTCGTTCACATAGGATACCATTCCAATGTGATTGCCGGGGACACCCTTGGGGAAACCGGTGGTCCCTCCGGTATAAAGTATATATGAGAGGTCTTTCCAGGGGTTCAGATCAACCCGGGTTTTTAAAGGCGGGTGTTTCAAGAGTGCGTTGAAGGAATAAATACCTTCGCCCCCAATCACCTTGCCATGGGGAATTTTATCAAAAAGTACGCCAAAATAGCGTTTCCAAAATGGCAGCGGGTCCGCCAGATTGGTGACAATGATCCTTTTGAGTCCGGTATCGGAAAATACTTCGCTGGCGTAACAAAAATTTGTATCCAGACAAATGATCGTTTCGGCTCCCGAATCTTTGATCATGTAATCAAGCTCATGGGATGTGTAAATGGGTGAGACCGGCACGATTACGGCGCCTATTTTCTGGATACCCAAAAAGGCAATAATCCATTGGATACAGTTGGAAATGTATATCATGACCTTATCGCCTTTTTTAACCCCCAGACCGTTTAGCGCACCGCCAAAGCGTTCGCTCAAATCCTGCAATCGTGCAAAGGAGACCCGCTCTCCCAGATACAGTACGGCGGTCTTATCCGGATAGCGTTCACTCATCTTATCGAATCGCGTGAACGTTAATTCATCTTCTCGGATTTTGGTGTTGGATTCCACCATAAATTAGGCCCTTATTGGGTTTTATCTAACAACTTGTTGTCAGAACCTAAATGAAATATAGATTCAATTTATGTTGGTATCAAAATAAGCAGAACGTTATTCAAATAACAAAATAGGCAGAACGAATATCCGGGTTGTTCATCAGGTCCTGGCGAGTGCCTTCCAATACCGCAGATCCATTTTCGAGAATAAATGCATAATCCACTATCGGCAGGACCGGCCTTGCGTATTGTTCAGTGACTATGATGGAGATTCCCTGTTCATCACGAATCTCCTTGGTCGCCCGCACCAAAACGGCCTGCATCAGGGGGCTCAAACCCAGTAAGGGTTCGTCCAGCAGCAACAATTTAGGCTGTGCCATAAGCGCCCGCCCAATGGCCAGCATCTGCTGTTCGCCGCCGCTTAAAAACCCACCGACTCTTTTCTGAAGCTTTTCCAGGGCCGGAAAAATCTTGAATACATAATTCAGGGTCTCTTTGGCCTGGGAGGAGGAAGCCAGATAGCCACCAATCCGCAGATTTTCCAGAACCGTGCACTCTTTGAAAATTCTGCGTCGTTCCGGGCAAAGGACAAGTCCTTTCTTTGCCCGCTGGCTGGGTTTAAGCCCCATGATTTCTTCTCCCAGGTAATTAATTTTGCCCAGGACGCTGACCCGCTCGCCACCAGCCATGTCCTCTTTTTTTCTGATATCCTCGATGATGCCGGATAACGTATACATCAGGGTGGATTTTCCGGCACTGTTGGCGCCAAATATCCCGACAATTTGATTCTGATTGCATTTTATACTGACATTATTAAGGGCCAGCATGTTTTCGTAAAAGACCATTAGACCGGTAGCATCAATCATAGTCTACTACCTCCTCTGATCCGAAATAGGCTTCCTTGACTTTCTCGTCAGCCATGACCTCATCCGGTAAACCCTCTCTTAGCTTCTGTCCGAAGTTTAGTACGAGTACCCGGTTTGATACCCGGAATAATTCCCGTAAGCGATGCTCGATCATGATTAAAGTGATGCCTTCCATCTGCAAACGTTCGATAAGCGGTACCATACTGGCAATTTCACTTGCACTCAGTCCTGAGAAAACCTCATCGCAGATAATAATTTCGGGTTTTAAGGCCAGGCAGCGGGCCAGCTCCAGGCGTTTAAGGTAACCCGTCGGAAGGCTGGAAGCCATCTTATAAGGTACATAGGACTCCCTTTCAAAGCCCAACTCTTCGAGAATGTCGATGCTGACGGTATTGCGGTCACCGAGTTTGCCCCCCCCGCGCCAGCCTCCGGTTCGTTTCGCGCGGGGTGAAAACAGGGGAATCACAAGATTTTTATAAGCCGCCAGGCTATAATAGGGGCGCATGACCTGGAAGGTTCGAGTGATGCCCATATCTGCGATCTTATGGGCCGGTTTGCCGCTGATTACTTTTCCCCTGAACAGCACTTCACCGGAAGTAAGGCCGAGAAATCCGGTGATGCAGTTAACCAATGTCGTCTTGCCGGACCCGTTCGGGCCGATGACACCCAGAATATCCCCTTCGTGAAGATCGAAGCTGACTTCGTCTAAAGCAAAAATTCCTCCGAAGGTTTTGGTAACCTGGTTAACTTGAAGAATCGGCGGACTCATACCTTGACCCATTTTTCAAACTGTTGGTATTTGCGTTGACTGTAAACCAGAAGTCCCTCGCTGCGGAAAATGATAAAGGCCAGCAGAATCAGGGCATAGAAAACGATGCGCAGCGTCCCAAAGGCCCGCAGCAACTCTGAAATCGGTACCAGAATAAAGGCCCCCAATACCGGCCCGACCAGTGTCCCACTTCCACCGATGACCGTTGCGGCGATGGGCAGAATCGAAAAATCCAGCGCGAACATCGAAAGTCCGGCCCACATGTATAAGTGCACCATATAAGCACCCCCTAAACAGCCCATTGCCGAAGCGATAAATACAGCGATGGTTTTGTAATAGGTAATGCTGATCCCGGAAGCTCTGACCGCCTGATCATTGTCCTTCACCGCTCTAAAAACCAAACCAATATCTTTGATGACCAGTCTTCGGACGCCAAAAAGAAATAAAAGAACCATCATGATGATGACATACTGTTCCATCCAGCGATTTAAAAAACTTTCCACCCCCAATACCCCGTCGGTCCCACCCAGTATATCCAGAGCTTCGATGACCCGGGCCAGCAGCAGCGGATACATCAGCGTTATAATCGCAAAATAGACCCCCCGCAGCGGAAGACAAGGAAGCAACAGCAGGGTGCAGAAAGATGCCCCGATGATGGTGGCAAGGGGAATCGTCAGTAGCGGCGGCAGTCCAAAGGAGGTATTCAGGATCGCTGCAATATAGCCGCCGGTTCCGATAAAAAAAGCACCGCCCAGGGAAACCAATCCCACAAAATGAGCCAAGAAATCAAAGCTCAGGGCCAGCAGCGCATAAATACAAACATTTGAGATCACCCGTTGCCAGTACATGCTGGGCATGACCAGGGGTAAAATCAGCATCCCGACGATCAACACCAGTCGGGGTAAAACCAGGTAACATAGCTCACGCCAGGACATCAGCGCATAAAGCCCGTCAGACCGAACTTTGATACCCCGATCCAATCTTTCTTTGCGGCGTTTCTCAAGATTTTCGCTCATACTCTTTCTTCCAA
>JBAVYC010000413.1:0-4306 GCA_049698595.1 Desulfobacterales bacterium
AGCTCGACAGCCTGTCGGTGAAGCTTCACGCCGCCGACGCCGCGTTTCCGAAGGCCGTCGACGCCGCGGTTCTGTTCAGCGAATCGGCTGCCAAGGCCGGTATCGAAATCAAGGTGGTGCGCGAGCCAAATGACGGCTATTGGTCGAATGTCTGGTTGAAGAAGCCGTTTTGCACTTGTTTTTGGAGCGGTCGACCCACCGAGGACCTGATGTTAACTACCGCCTATGCGGCTGATTCCCCCTGGAACGATGCGCACTGGAAGAACAAACGCTTCAACACCCTGCTGGTCGAGGCCCGCACCGAACTCGACCCCGACCGCCGCCGTGCGATGTACTGGGAGTTGCAGGAGATCGTGCGTGACGACGGTGGTACCATCATCCCGGTCTATGCGCAATACGTCTTTGCCAATCGCAGCAACCTGGCCCATGGCCCCCTGGCCGCAAACAGAGACGTCGATGGCTGGAAGTCGATGGAGCGCTGGTGGTTTAAGGCATAATGATATTTCCGTATTACGGAATTATTCAGGGCTGGATGCGTTGCATTCGGCCCTAATTGTCTTAAGGCTGAAATTGGGTAGCTTTGTCATCGGCTAATTTGCAAAAAACATGGCCTGTAATTGAGGCATCAATTCACAAATTGTGATTCAAGCACCACATTTTAGCTATTGACTGGATTCAACCCCAATGCTATCAAAAACATGGCGCAAGGATCGGTGTTGCGAGGGCATTATTCAAACCAGTTTGATTGTAATGACCCCCAACTACTGGCCCTTGCGCTTTTTATATTTCACCTCACCTACCTCAGGGAAACACTCAATCCCGCACGTTTACCCTTCTTTTACGATCTGCTGCGATCTGCCAAAAATGTCAACCTTTGACATCCACTGAAACGGTGTGGTACTCAAACACGGTGGTCGTCGCGCTATTTCCGATATCGTCTTAATTTAGAATTCCGAATCGGTGTCCTGTTGAAAACCTTTATTCTTACCGAAAAGCCTTCGGTGGCAATGGATTTTGCACGCGGACTCGGCATACGCGGCAAAAGAGACGGGTATCTTGAAAACGACAGGTATATAATCACCTGGGCGGTAGGACATCTGGTAGAGCTTTATGAACCACAAGATTACAATCCGGCCTGGAAAAAATGGAGTTTTGAGAACCTTCCCGTCATCCCGGACACATACAGATACAAGCCCATAAAAAAGACAGCCAAACAGCTTACAATCATTCGCAAACTCCTGTCTGAAAAAAACATCGCCAAAATCGTCGTGGCAACGGATGCGGGCCGCGAAGGGGAAGTTATTGCCCGCACGGTGCTATCGGCCGCCCGGCCCGGCAAGATGATAAAAATATACCGCTTCTGGACAAGCCAGGCCCTGACTCCCGCCGTTGTCAAAAGCCAGATGAACTCCCTTAAGCCAGCAACAGCCTATGATCGACTCTGGGATGCGGGCAGGGCCAGACAGATCGCCGATTGGCTTGTGGGAATGAACGGATCAAGGGCCGCTACCATCCGGCTGAAGGATCTGTTCAGTATCGGCCGGGTCCAGACGGCGGTGCTGGCCTTGCTGGTGGACAGACGAAAGGCCCGTGACGACTTCACGCCACAGCCCTATTGGCTGGTGAAAGGGACATTCAGGGGTGAAAAAGGGACCTGGCAGGGATTATGGATCCATGCAGGAAAAAGCAGGCTCACCTCACGTGCGGAGGCCCGGAAAATTGTGGCCGGCATTGAAAACCGGCAAGGTGTGGTGACATCGTCCAAAAAAACCAAAAAGAGCCAGCCGCCACCGCTTCTTTACTCCCTTACCGATCTGCAGCAGGATGCCAATATTCGTTTCGGATTTTCCGCCAAACAGACCCTTGAAATAGCGCAGGGCCTGTATGAAAGAAAAAAATGTTTGTCGTATCCCCGAACCGACTCCCGGGTACTGGGCTCAAAAAACGTCTCCATGGTACAGGGGCTGGTTGAGAAGTTGACTATGGCATATGCGGATGTTTTTTCAGGTATCGATCCATCCCTGACCGGGGCGGACAACAAACGGGTATATAATGACGCCAAGCTTACGGATCATCATGCCCTGATTCCCCTGGCGCCCCTGCCGGGGAACTGTACCGACAGGGAAAGGAAAATTTATGAGCTTGTTCTGAAACGGTTCGGGGCTGCCTTTTATCCGGACTGTATTTTCGAGGTTAGAGAGATCCTTACAAAAGTGGATGAAGACCTGGTTTTTCGTACAATGGGCAGAGTGATCATCCGGCCGGGCTGGCAGTCCCTTTTAAAGCCGGAATCCGGCGAGGCCAAAAAGGGCCTTGACGAACCTGAGCAGGAAGATCTTCCGCCCCTTGAAAAGGGTGATTGGGGAGATGTAATCAAAAGTGAGATCGAAGATAAAAAGACTTCCCCGCCGCCGGAATACACCGAAGCGCTTTTATTAAAGGACATGACCAACCCCGGTCGGTATGTGGAAAATGCCGATATCAAGAAAATTTACCGCGGAGACGTGGGCCTGGGGACCCAGGCAACCCGAGCCCAGATAATAGAAACGCTTTTGGCCCGCAGCTATGTGCGCAGAGAAAAAAGACGACTGCATGCAACCCAAAAAGGCGTTTTTTTGATCGATACCTTGAAAAAATTCAGTATAGCCGGAACCCTGACCTCGCCGGAGAAAACCGCCTTGTGGGAGATGGAGCTTGCGCGGATTGCGGCAGGAAAAGGTTCGGTGGAAGTGTTTCTGCGAGAAATCGAAAACTTCGTCAGAGATACAGTACGGGAGTTTTTAGAAAGCGAAACCGAAGAAGTTCAACCTGAAGCTGTGGGGCGCTGTCCTTTGTGCGGCCGGGATGTCGTGGAGGGCTATAAGACGTATGCGTGTTCCGCAAAAAGAAAGGCTGACGGCGGATGCCGGTTTTTCATCTGGAAAACAATATCCGGCAAGAAAATCTCTCCGGCAGCGGCGGCGATGCTGCTGAACGGAAAGTCCGTCGGGCCTTACAAGGGGTTTGTATCCAAAAAGAAAAAGAGGTTTTCAGCCTCCCTCAGGCTGGGGTGTGAAGATGGAAACTGGGTGGTCAGATTCCTGTTTGACAATTCCGGCCAGATATCGAAAGCAAGGGCAAAGCCGACCCCCTCAGTTGAGGCCCTAAAAGAACCTTCTGAAAACCTAAAAGATTTCGGTCTCTGTCCCGCCTGTGGAGGAAAAATCATCAAGGGCAGACGGGGCTACGGGTGTTCAAACTGGAAGGCCCAGGACGGCGGCTGTCGTTTCGTGATCTGGGAGATGATCAGTGGAAAAAGACTCACGCCTGCCAATATTAGAACTCTCACAGGTGGTAAAACCACAAGAAAATACGTGTTCAAGACGCAAAATGGCAGAAAATTCAAGGCCAAACTTAAACTTGAAAACAACCCAAGCGGTAAATGGGAAACAGAAATGCTCGAAAAGGAAATCTACTGAAAAATAATCCCCGCACAAAAGCTCGGCCTTCGTGAAATAGCTGATAATGGGATAGCGCGCAATCTTTTTTAGCCGACCCATACCTTCTATTTTACTCTCGCTTCAAAATCCTGCTATGAGCTGCCTAAAAAATTCAAAGCTATTAGGTAATTTTGCGATTATTAGCGAAAAAATGAGTTGTTCGATTATGTGTTAGCTGAACAAATGCACAATAGAATCAAAATATTGGCTGGATTCGATTCAGTCACGAAATATCTATAAAAAGGCATCTCAAAAAAGATTAGATTCGTCATGGCCAATCTACAATTCAGCCCTAACACGGCCGGACACTGCATATTGTGTTTTACACTTTTTGAATTCTCTTGAGTTTTGGATTTGGATATGAAACAAATATCGCAGGAATCGGTGCACAACGAATGAAGAATTAATGTCACTTATGTGGCTTTGGAAGGCGCTTTGGAATGATGCTATTTTTCGGCCGTAACAATTAGTTTATGGAAAATGAAGGAAAATAAGCATGGAAATCGATCAAAAGGCTTCAGATACCACGGAGAATAGGCGTGCGTTGTTAAACGACGAAGTCTATTACAAAGATATCGTGGAGGGTCAGACCGAGTTGATCTGTCGTTTCAATAGCGATCTTACGTTGACCTTCGTTAATGATGCCTTTTGCAATTATTTTCACCTGAAAAGAAAGGATCTAATCGGTCGGAGTTTTATGGACGTTATCCATGAAGAAGACCGCGAAATTTTTCAAGCGCTTTTGTCATCTTTGGACCGCAAAAACCCGACAGCAACAGCAGAAAATCGTGTGACTTTGCCGAATCGTGACCTTCTCTGGCAACAAT
>JBAVYC010000414.1:0-8121 GCA_049698595.1 Desulfobacterales bacterium
CTTTGCAAAGGGTGAAAAATACTATTTCCTGATCGGTGCCGATTATTCCAAATTCGGATTCGAAATCCAGCGCATCGGCAATGAGAAAGGCGAGCGCTGGCTGACAAAGGCAAAACCGGTGAAGTAGGACGCTGCGCTGAGGTCAGAAGACAGAAGACGGAAAGGATAACGCGCATAGAAAATCAGAATTAAATAACAGCAAAACCTTTTGCCTATGAGCTTTGAGCGACTATCTGCATGCGCTCTCCCTATGCTCCGTGTCCGTTGTCCTATATTTCCGTCTTCCCCATTCCGAATTCCGCATTCAAGCACCTCCGTCATCTGCCCTCTGTCATCTGCCCTCTGCCATCTGACTTCTGTCATCTGTCCTCTGCCATCTGACTTCTGTCATCTGCCCTCTGCCATCTGACTTCTGTCATCTGCCCTCTGTCATCTGACTTCTGTCATCCGACTTCTGTCATCTGTCCTCTACCTTCTGACTTCTGTCACCTGTCACCTGTCATCCGTCATCTGCACTTCCCACCAGCACCATAACCACATCCATCACATTGGTCCGGGTGGGTCCGGTGATTACCAGGTCTCCCAGGGCTTGCAGGAAATGGTAGGAATCGTTGCGCCGGAGATAATCTAAAGGATCGAGGCCTTTGGCTTTGGCTCTTGTAACGGTGGTTCCATCGGCTATGGCGCCCGCGGCATCGGTGGGCCCATCCGTGCCGTCGGTTCCTGCGCTTAAGACAACGACATTTTCCAGACCATCGATGATGAGGGCAGCGGCCAGAGCAAATTCCTGGTTGCGGCCGCCTTTTCCATCCCCCTGGAGGGTTACGGTGGTCTCCCCGCCCCACAGAATGCATGCCGGAGGCGGAAACGGGTTTCCCGAACTGAGAACCTCTTTCGCGATTGCGGTAAGCACCTTCACCACCTCCCGTGCCTCCCCCTCCACGGTCGAAGAAAGTATCAAAGCCCGGTAACCCTGCCGTTCGGCTTCTTTACCGGCAGCGATCAAAGCCTGGATATTTGTCCCCACAAGCTCGGCGTAACAGCGTTGGAAGGCGACATCGCCCGATTTGGGGGTGTCCTGGATGTCTCCCTTTAACCCTTTCTGAATGCGGTCCTTCACCGATGATGGAACACGCTCCCAGATGTCAAATTTTTTAAAAACGCCGCGAGCGTCGGCAAAGGTGCTGGGATCCGGTACCGTGGGGCCGGATCCAATCACATTGAGATCATCTCCGATGACATCCGAAAGAATCAGAGTTACCACCGTAGCAGGATGAGCGCAGCGGGCCAACCAACCCCCTTTGGCGCGGGAAAGATGTTTCCGGACGGTATTGATGTCGTGGATATCCGCTCCGCATGCCAAAAGGAGTCGCGTAACTTCCTGTTTGTCCTCCAGGGTGACGCCTTCGGCGGGGGCCACCAGCAGGGCAGATCCGCCACCGGAAATGACACACAATACCAGATCCCGTTCCCCGGCCGCACTTACCAGCGACAAAATATCCTCGGCACCTCGTATTCCGCGTTCATCGGGAACAGGATGTCCCGCCTCATGTGTTCGTACGTGCTGCAGCGGCAGACCGTGTCCTTCCTTGACCACAATGACACCATCCGATATGCGATCGCCCAGCAGATCCTCCAAAGCCTTGACCATGGGCGCACCGGCTTTCCCGGCCCCAACCACCAGAATGCGATCATAATCTTTAAACTCGAACCGGCGTTCTCCAATTTGAAGGCCGCCGTCCACCACCTTGACATATCGAAAAACGGCCTCGATCGGATCTACGGCCTTCAGGGCTGACCGGAAAATCTTTTCAGCCTGCTGTCGCATGGTTTTTATCTGGTCGACTGGTGTCGTCATCGTCAGAATCTACCTTTCAAATTTGTTTCTGATGCCGGATGTCAGAAAACAGAGCTCAGATGACAGATTTCAGAATACCGGGGTCAGAGTAAGGAGATCAGTATGTGGCAGAGCGCATAGAGTACTTGACGGAGATTAGCAAAGCGTCGCCATCTTATCAATCAAATCCACCACCCGGTTTGAATACCCCCACTCGTTATCATACCAGGAGACTACCCGCAGGTAGCCGTCCTGCAGAGAGCTGGTCGACATGGCATCGAAGATACTGGAATGCGGATTGCCGATGATGTCGCTGGAAACCAACGGTTCTTCGCTGTATTCGAGCACGCGCTGCATCGGTCCTTCGGCTGCCGCCCGCACGGCCCCATTGACATCTTCGGCGGATGCATTTTTCCCCAAGCGACACACAAGGTCCACAATCGAGCCGTCCGGAACCGGAACCCGCATGGCCAGACCATCAAGTTTGCCTTTTAGCCGGGGCAGGACCTTGCCGACCGCCCGGGCGGCGCCGGTGGTGGTGGGGATAATGTTTTCACCGGCAGCTCGGCTGCGTCTGAAATCTTTGTGGGGAACATCGGCCAGTCGCTGGTCGTTGGTGTAGGCATGCACCGTGGTGATGAACCCTTCTTCGAGGCCGAACGAATCATCTATGATTTTGGCAATCGGTGCCAGGCAGTTGGTGGTACAGGATGCATTCGAGACGATACGGTGTTCCGCTTTGAGGTCATCATCGTTGACTCCCAGCACAATGGTCGCATCGATTTCCTCTTTGGCCGGTACCGTCAGAAGAACTTTTTTGGCGCCGGCAGTTAAATGCTTTTCCAGGGGTGCCCTTTCACGAAATACGCCGGTGGATTCGATGACAACATCAACACCTAAGTCTTTCCAGGGTATGGCGCCCGGGTCGCGATGTTCGGTCATCACCACCTTTTGATCACCAACGTAAAGGGCATCATCCGTTGCCGTAACCTCTTTTTTGAAAATACCCATCACCGTATCGTATTTGAGGAGATAGGCAAGCTGCTCGTTTTCAAATAGGTCATTGATGCACACGACATTGATATCGTCGCGTTCACTTAAAATGCGAAAGACGCTGCGGCCGATCCGGCCGAAGCCGTTTATTCCTACATGTGTCGCCATTATGCCGCCTCCTTTTCCATTTCGGTGAACCTGTTGATGAGATCGACCACCCGGTGGGCATACCCCCAGCCGTTGTCGTACCAGGCCAGGGTTTTTGACACACGATCGCCCATGACCATGGAGGCCAATGAATCAAAAGTAGTTGAATAAGGACTGCGAATGATATCGCTGGACACAATCGGTTCATCCTCGTATTCGATGATTTCCCGCCAATGCTTGGTGGAAGCCGCTGTGCGCACTACCTCATTGATCGCCACCTTGGTAACCGGCTTTTCGTGCCAGCAGACCAGATCCACCACGGATCCATTGGGTACGGGAACATTCATGGAGCCGCCGCTGATCCGCCCTTTCAATTCCGGTATTAGCTTTGACACCATCAAGGCGGCATCGGTTTCTTGCGGGATGATGTTTTCGGCCGCTGCACGACCGCGACGTTTATCTTCGGAAGGGACATCTGCCAGGCGCTGCTGGTTGGTGTAGGCATGCACCGTGCTCAAAAAGGCCCGCCGGATTCCGAAGGCTTCGTGCAGAACTTTGACAATTGGCGCTGCGCAGTGGGCGGTGCATGAACCGTTGGAAACGATCCGGTGCTCCGCTGTCAATTGCGCATCATTGACCCCCATCACCACCGTGATATCCGGCGGCTCCTGGGGCGGTGCACACAAAATCACTCGCTTGGCGCCGCGGGCAAGGTGCTGTTCGAGTTTCTGGCGTGACCATTTGCGGGCCGTGGCCTCGATAACCACATCAACCCCTAAATCCCCCCAGGGCACATCCCCGGGTTCTTTTTCAGAAAGCATGGGGACCTGGCGGCCGGCCACGTAAAGGTGGTCTTCCTTGATGCTGACTTCATCGGGGAACTGTCCTAATATGGTATCGAACCGCAGCAGATACTCGAGCGCTTTATGGTCGGCGATATCGCTGATCGCCGCCAATCGAATGGCTTTGCTTTGGTAGAGAATGCGGAAAAGATTTCTTCCGATCCTGCCAAAGCCCATTAGACCGACTCCTACAGTTGACATGGGGTACCTCCTTGGTAGAAATTCATTTAGACTCAGGTGGTTAACCCGGACAATCCGGAATTGGAAGATTTATTGCGATAGCTCGACAAGACGAAACACAGGAATTCTATCGATTCATAGATAGATTTAAATCTCTATGCAGTTTTTAATTACTTTTCCAGCCTTGTCAACCTTGGAAGCTGATTTAGCGTCATTTCATCGGGGTAGCCGTGGATTCTTTCTGACAGAATCCGAGTAATTATGCTGACTTCAGGCTTCGGATCGCTGATTTTGAGTTGTATATACCGGTTGCCGCTTACCTGTTGCCGGATACTCAATCTTGGATGGCGAGAGCTGATAGCTCATCGTAGAAGAAACGAGATAATTGAGTGCCGGATGCTAACTAGCAAAGGGCACAGTGCCGCGGATAACTATAAAATTTGCAGGCTTGATTCAATCCTTTGTCTTTAAAGATGGATCCTCTTGCCCCATGCGCCATGCCCTAAGCTATATCGCCTCTGACCTCTGTCTTCTGTCCTCTGTCCTCAGTTATTCTGCAATCAACTTATTTCGATTCTGAACATAGGCATTTCGAATCATCACATACGGATCGATCGCGGCTTCCTTAAGCGCCTCGTACTCTCCAATTCGCAAAGAAACATCATTGACCGTCTCACCGGCACGAATGCCTAAAGACACCCAGATCTCATCAAACAGCCACCAGATGGGGTCTAAAAATGTATCCCCCAGCCGCCCCAGACCGTCCCGCAGGCTGGAAGGTCCGAAAAAGGGCAGCGTCAAATACGCGCCGTTGTCAAACCCCCACACCGCAAAGGTCTGGCCCAGGTCTTCCGCACTGGGTTGCAGCTTCGGGTAGTTTGCCGCCACGTTGGCAAGGCCCGCAAATCCCGCCGTGCTGTTGATGAAAAACTGACCGAATTCATAGCCCGACTTGCGCACTTTGCCCTGCAGCAGGCAGTTGATAAAGCGCACCGGAAACCGGATGTTGTAAAATACGTTGCGTACGGCCACCCGCAACTCTTCGGGGATAATAAATCCGTAGCCCCTGGACACCGGTTTGAGCACCCAAAAATACATCTTGTCATTGAAGTGATAAATCCCCGTATTCAGCTCAATAAAAGGATCGGGGATCAGTTGGACGTCTCCTTGCTCTGCATATTCATCATCGTCATCGTACTCGTCATCGTCATCGTACTCGTCATCGTCATCATCTTCCCCTTCGGTTTCAGCTTCGTCTGAGGCTTCAGCTCGGGGTGTTTCCGACTGTTTATCGGTTGATTCCTCAGTTTGCTGCGCCAGGTAAATCATGCCTCTTTCACCAGCAGCGCCGGCGGGGGTGTAACCCCAAAGGACGATTAAAAAGGCGGTCACGACGGCAACGAATAATAGCTGTTTCACGGGATTCGCGCTCCTTTCTACACTCAAAATTGATGAATTCGAAAAAAATCGAATCCATCACGTGCTTTGTTTGTTATCTTTGATGTGATATCTGATTGATACGTACTATCTGGGTTTTTTCAACCCAGAACGTTGAACCCCTGGCCCAGACCTGGATCATATACGAATTCCATTGATCGAATGGTCGTATCGGTTTGATGACACCCCAAACTTATTCAAAAGCAGTCGCGCTCTCCGAGGCGTAGCTACGAGCCGGAGGGCAGGGCAGGCCTGAACCGCTCAACCTATGTTTTATTTACTTTGTCCCGTAAAATTTCAAGCAGCTTATCGGGGGAGTCTTTGGCAAGAATGTCTCTGAACTGGGTGCGATAGTTTTTTACCATGCTGACCCCTTCGATGACAACGTCATATACCTTCCAACTGCCACCCTTATCGGTCAGCCGGTAAAAAAGGGGGATTTTCTTGCCGTCTGATGTCTGGAGATAACTTTGAACTTCTGCCCGGCCTTTTTTAAGCGTGATCTCCTTATCAAAGATCACTTTTTGATCCGAGTATTCCAGAAGTCTGTCCGCGTAAACACCTTGAAGCAGCTGTTTAAACAGTTTTACAAATTCTTGCTGCTGCGCGGCACTCATTTTTTTCCAATCCCGACCCAGAGTCCTTTTGGAAAGTTCCGTGAAATCGAAAACTTTTTCTATCTCGGTGCCGAGTGTTGCGATTTGCTGATCTTTGGTCTGTGCCTTGAATGCCGGATCGCCCAGGGTTTTAAGCAAGTTGTTGACCCCCTTTTCCACAGTCTCTTTCGGAGTTGCGGCATAGCTCTGGAGCGGCAGCATTAAACATATGGCAAGAATTAAAAATAATCCCATAAATCGTTTATTCATATTTACCTCCCTTTAGGGTTTCGTTTAGTATGGTTTAGGATGCCTTCCTTCGACACTTGTCCGCCGGAGGAGGATCCGATATTTGCTATTTTTCTTCTTTTTCTTCCCCTCCGCCCACATCTCCGAAGGCATATTTGCTGATCAGATCCATGATGCTCGTCGGCGAATTGGTATCGGTGATCGTGTCGCCGTCTGCCAGCAGGTCGCCGCCGCCGCCCGCATCGATTTCCACAAATTTGTCACCGATCAACCCTTCGGTTTTCACCGATGCAATTGCATCATCGTATATCTCGATGCCCTTGTTGATCTTAAATTCCACCTGCACCAGCTGGTTTTCCTGGTCCATGGTGAATTTTTCCACTCGGCCGATCTCAAGACCCAGCATATTCACCGGGTTGCCCACCCGCAGCCCGGTGACAGTGTTGAACTTGCCGTACAGTGAGTAGGTATTCTCACCGATAAAGCCCACATTGCCCAGATTCACGGCCATATAGGTAATACACAGCAACCCGATGACGACAAAAATGCCCACCACTGTCTCTTTGGAATATTTCTTCATTGCGCTTCACCTCCACGTGCACACGTAAAGCGTGCAAGTTCTTTTTGGTTAAACCTGGCAAATTCCATCACGGATTCGATCTCGATCTGGGGTTTGCCCTGGGCCAGTCCGGCCAGAACACTGAATTCAACACTGTCCTCCGGTTTGTCTTCACCCTCGATGTAGGTTTTGACGCCTTGAATCCCGTGTTTATTGAAATCTTTGGTAAAGTCTTCCATGATCCGTTGGGACTCCTCAAGATTGGAATACGGCAGCACCGTGGCATATTCATTGATGGTTTGACGCGATGAAAAGCCGCCGACCGCACCAAAATGCTTGTTGATATAGGAACCCAGGGACCGGATAATCTTCTGGGCCACATCATGACCCAGTTTTTCACTGATTTTATCCAGATCATCTATCGTAAAGACTGCCGCTGCATAGGACGCATCCGTGTGTCGCTGACTCAAATCGCTTTGATAGCGAACTTTGAATTGGCGCCGGGAATATAACCCGGTCAATTCATGCCCCAGATTTTCGAGACTCGAGATCAGTTCCTGGCGAAACGGATGGTCTAAAGATTCAAAATCTTCGGGGTTGCCCTGGAAAACGATTTTTCTGCCATACAGGGCCAGAATGCGGTTGGAGATAAAATACACATCCGGGATTTCGTGGCTGATCAAAAGGGCGGTAAATCCGAAGCGTTTCTGGTAGTCGGCCACCATGCCCAAAATTGCATTTTTGCGGATCGGGTCCTGACCGGTGGTGGGCTCGTCAAAGAGCACAATATTCGGATCGGTGACCAGGGCCCGGGCCAGGGCCACCCGCTTTTGCATGCCGCCTGAAATCTCGGAGGAATACTTGTCGGCCACCTCCGTCAGCTCCGTCTGTTCGATGCGGGCCATGGCCTTTTGCTCGATTTCCTTCTTTTTTAGTTTGGTGGTGTACTTGAGCGGCAGGGCCACATTTTCGAATACCGTCAGCGAATCAAACAGCGCATTGTTCTGAAACATGTAACTGATCTGACCAATGTATTCATTCCATTCGGCTTTTTTCATTTGATCGATAGCCTTACCCCGGAAAAGGATCTGGCCCTCATCAGGTTTGAGCATTCCGATGATGTGCTTGAGCGTCACACTTTTGCACGTACCGGAAAGACCGATGAGGGTCGTCACCTCACCTTCATACATTGAAAAATCGATGCGATCCAGAATGTTACGGTCGCCGAAGGTTTTGCTCACCCCTTTAAATTCAATAATTGGCTCTCTTGGTGTGTCCATG
>JBAVYC010000415.1:0-2365 GCA_049698595.1 Desulfobacterales bacterium
GCACAACAGTTGGAACAATACGTCACCTATCGCCACAACCTGGGCTATGCAATGAAAGCCTCATTATCCCATCTTAAAACTTTTGATCGCTACCTAAAACAAAAGCAAGTTGAAGAAGTTTTATTGCTACCTTCTTTTTTTATACAGCTGAGAACCGATCTTAAAATTGAGTCCCGATCGATCAACCATCTTATGGCCTCCGTTCGGGTTTTCTTTAACTATCTTGTGCGCACAGGCGCATATGACCACAACCCGGTAAAGGACATCCCTTATCTGCCGGAAAACGATATTATGCCTTATATTTTTTCTCCTGAACAAGTAAATCACTTGCTGTCGGCCGTCAGTAACCAGATCCGAAAAGGATCACGGCGTATATACTTAAAGGATCTTTCCGGTTACATGGCAATGGTATTGTTGGCACGCTGCGGCTTGAGAATCTCAGAACCTCTACGGTTGAAACTCAACCATTACCGTTTTGACGAAAAAACCATTTACATTGAAAAAACCAAGTTTAAAAAAGACCGTCTGATACCGCTGCCGCAATCGGTGGCCATAGAACTTGAAAACTATCTGGCCGCACGCCGGTACCTGCCTGCAGGTTCTGACAACAAATACCTTTTAGCAAACTCAACCGGAAAAGGATTAACCGACAACCGTGTGCGAACCGTCTTTCATCGAGCTGTTAGCGATATCGGCCTTAAGCGGCCCAGACAGATCATCGGCAATGTAAACATCAGTTCTCCCACCCCACATAGCCTGCGTCATTCGTTTGCAATCCATACCCTAAGTAGTGTCAAAAAGCGGGGCGGGTCCGCTCAGAATGCTTTGCCGGTTTTAGCCGCCTACATGGGCCATAGTGAATACAAACACACGATCAAATATCTGAAATTCATAGATGCCCAACAGCGTCTGGGACTTGTTAATTTTATAAACACACATCCGGACCCAAAATGAGACTGACTACCTGCGTTGAGCAATTTTTTGACCTCTACCATTTTCGCATCAAAGGCAGTAGTCAAGGTACAATTACGGCTTACAGAGAGGCTTTGACACTTTTTTTGCCATTTGCTGCCAAGTACTACTCAATTAAAGTCGCCTCGCTTTCAATTGATCATCTTAGCCTGGATGTTATCCTGGCTTTTCTTGATTATCTGGAGTCTGATCGCAACAACGCGGCCAATACCAGAAATCAGCGCTTAGCCGTGATCAAATCACTGGCGAAAATGATCCGCTTGATGCATCCGCAACACCGCAAGGTAGCCGATATTATATTGAGTATTCCGCAAAAAAAATCACAAAAAAAGATCGTCGGCTTTTTGTATATCGAAGAAATCTTTGCCGCCTATCAAGCCGTTGATCTTAAAAAACCGCTGGGTTTTAGAGACTATACCATCATTCATCTGCTCGCTGACTCAGGCGCCAGAGCCAGTGAAGTCGCTACGCTCAATCTTGATTATTTCAACCCGGCTCAAAAAACCTTATCCATTTTGGGAAAGGGAAATAAATTTCGTTTGATCAAGCTATGTCAAAAAACAACCGATCTAATCATAGGCTACATTACCCAATACCGGCCTCATCCTGAACCGATTTATCGACATATCTTATTTATCAACAAGCATGGCAGACCATTAACCCGCAAGGGAATTTATCTTCTGTGCCAAAAACATCTTTCGATAGCTTTGAGACCAGAACGGTTTAAAATGATACACCCGGTTCACAGCTTCAGACACTCCTGTGCCATGAATATGCTGGCATCCGGAAAGAGCGTGTCGGATGTAAAAAACCACCTGGGCCATGAAAATAGTGAATCCACCATGATTTATTTACATATGGATTTAAAAACGAAACGACAAGCACAGAAAAAATTTATCGAATATAGCCAATCGACAATCAAAGATGATCCCAAAATCGATGATTTGATTGACTGGAAAAATAAAAAAGAAACTTTGGCCTGGCTCGATAGCCTTTAATATGCTGGTGTGTATCTCAATCAGATAAGAAAAGTTGCGCAGATACCAAGATTATTATGTCCTCAATAAATTTGCAAATTTGTGAAATCTATTGTAACTTGCTGTTAATATTGTTATTATCGATTTCCACGCCACTCATAAATTTATGTATTAATTTCAATAGGATAAGTGGATTGAGGACATAAGGCAAGTTATCACCACCCCCGCATCCTTATGCACCCGCCTTTTTTATTACTACAATGTAGTGCTTTTTAGAAAATTCTTGACAATGAGAACAAATTCATTTAATTGAAGAATAATTGATCAAACATGACGTGTTGATCGGAAACGGAACGTCAAACTTCATTTCTTTCGAAAATACCTCATCCGGAACCCTATGCTGAGTTCCTCCTCCT
>JBAVYC010000416.1:0-15508 GCA_049698595.1 Desulfobacterales bacterium
GGTTGGCAGGATTGGTCGAGGTTCGGCAAGGTGGGCGTCGCCGTGACTTCTGAGGATACCTCGAATCTTACCATTGATCGAAACTACAAGGATACCTGGCATGTTGCCGTCGGTGCCCAGTATCGGGTGGCGGACCCCTGGCTTTTGACTGCCGGCATCGCCTACGACAGCTCCATGATGGACGACGAGGACCGAACCCCCGATCTACCCCTGGGCGAAGCCTGGCGTTTCGGGCTGGGAGCACGCTACGACTGGTCCAAAAACCTGGCTTTTGGGCTGGGATACACACTTCTTTGGAGAGGGGACCTGGACATGGACGTTAACCGGGGAGCTTTGGCGGGAAGGGTTTCGGGGACTTATGAGGACGTGTCAATGAGCTTCATCAATTTCTACCTCAATTGGAAATTTTAATTAGAGAAGACAGTTTTCACCCTCAAATTCTGGTGGTGTACCAATCTTAACGGAGGTGACGTTATGACATCGACGATACCGATTGTGTGCCCTTACTGCGGAGTTGGCTGCAACCTTGAATTGGCGCTGGATGAAAACGGCCGGCCGGTTAAAAGCAGTGCTGGGGGACGCAATCCCGAATTGAACGCCAGATACGCCTGTGTCAAAGGGTTTACGGTGCATGAGCTCATCGGGCATGAAGAACGTCTGACCCAACCCTATATCCGTAAAGCAGACCAATTGGAACTTGTTGCCTGGGATGAAGCCATCCAATTTGCCTCGCAGCGTCTGAAGGAGATCTCAGGCAAATTCGGCCTGGAAAGTATCGGAATGCTTTGCAGCGGCAAAATCCTCAATGAAGAGGCCTACCTTTCGCAAAAGTTCCAGCGCGCCGTCATCGGCAACAACCATGTCGACAACTGCGCCCGACTTTGCCACGGCCCCTCTGAAGCGGCCTTAAGGCAGCAGTTGGGATACGGGGCCGTCAGCACCTTTCTGGAGGACTATGAAGCCACCGAAACGGTTTTTCTGGTGGGGGCGCATACGACGTTTACCCACCCGGTCATCTGGATGCAGGTCAAGAAACGCGCTAAAAAAGGCGGCCTCAACCTGATTCTGGCCGATCCGCGAGAAACCGATCTGGTTAAAAATGCCGCCGTCCACCTGAAGGTCAAACCCGGTACCGACATTTTCTGGATCAAGGCCCTGGGAAAAATTATCATCGACAAAGGCTGGCATGATCAGGAGTTCTGTGAAAAGCAGACCCTCGGATTTATGGCGATGTGCGAATCGGTAGCAAATATCGATATTGATATAGCCTGCCGGCGCGCCGGCGTCACTCGCCAAGAATTGGAAAAAGTCGCCGAACTGATTCACGACAAAAAAACCATATTTATCTGGGGCATGGGTCTCACCCAGCATGCCCACGGCACGGATAATATCACCGCCCTGGTGAACCTGGCCTTGCTGACCGGCAACATCGGCAAACCGGGCTGTGGTTTATCTCCCTTGCGGGGCCAGAACAACGTGCAGGGCGCCGGGGATATGGGGGCTCTGCCCAATTTGTTGGCCGGACACATGGAGGTTGACGACGAGGCCGCCCGCATTCACGTCGGCGCCATCTGGGGCGCTGAAGTGCCTACCAGCAGAGGTCTGGCGGCACCTGAAATGATTCATGACATTGCCTCACGAAAAATCAGGGCGCTTTATGTCATCGGCGAAAACCCGGCGGTATCCGAACCCCAGTCCAATTTTGTGACCTGGATGCTTCAGAAACTCGATCTGTTAATCGTACAGGATATCTTTCCCAATGAAACATCCAAATATGCGCATATCGTCCTGCCGGCCTCAATGGTGGGCGAAAAAGACGGCACTTTCACCAATGCTGCGCGGCGGGTTCAATACACGGCCGCCGGCCTGAAGCCGCCTGGTGAGGCCAAGCCGGACTGGCAGATACTTCAGGAGATGGCCAATGCCATGGGGGCGGATTGGCAATACACATCAAGCGCTGATATCTGGCAGGAAATCCGCAGGGTGGCCCCGGTGTTCAGCGGCATCAGTCACGATCGACTGAAAGAATCCAATGGAATTTTTTGGCCCTGCTATGATGAATCCCATCCGGGAACGCCCCGCCTTTATGAGGATGGATTCGGTTTCCGGGATCGTCGCGCTCGCTTTATGCCGGTTGAGTTGCCGGATACCCTCATGGAACCAACGGAAGAATATCCCTATGTGCTGATAACGGGTCGGTTGCTGGAGCATTTCAATACCGGCGAAATGTCCCGGCGAACCACCAAACTTTTAAAACTCAAGTCGGCATCCTATCTGGACATGAACCCTCAGGACGCTGAAGCGGCCGGTTTAGCCGAAAATGATACCGTCCGCATGACGAGTCCCCACGGAACGGTCCTTTTGCCGCTGAAGCTGGAAGCCAGTATGCAACCCGGATATCTGTTCGCACCGATTCACTTCAGTGAACCCAACTTTAACGCTTTGATGAGTGCCGTGCCCATCGACCCCAAAGCCAGAATGCCGGCCTTAAAGGTGGTTCCCGTAAAGATTCAAAAGGAGAAATGTAAATGATTATTAAAAACTGAGATATATCATTTTATTTAATCAAACTTAGAAATCCTGGTCCTTCCCCGCAAACTAACACGGGATCTACGATGGGCCTGGATTCTTAACTTTTACTTAAAGGCCGGCCAGGTCACTCCGCTCTAGTTTCGATTTACTTTCCACCAGATAACTTATGGACCAGTTCAGTTACAGTAAGATACGATTTTACCTGATGTCACTGGTACTGTCATTGATGGTTGTTGCACATGTTGCCGATGCGGCTGAATCCGAACGCCCGGCCTCCTCATTTGTTTATACGGAAATTGACGGTTTGTTTTTGTATTATCCGGAAAACGAACACCGGATCGCAACCGGCCTGCTTGAAAAATTGCCCTCGATGCAAGCTTTCCTCGAACAGCAGGGGTTAATGCTGACCTTTCCGCTGCATGTCATTCTCGACAACAAACTGGACCGGCCGGCAGCGGAAGTTAAGATGATTCCTCATCGTGAAATTCGTATCCCTCTGCGAGCCCCGGGTGTGCTGGAGGACGGCTATCTGGAAACCGACCCCTGGGCCTATTTCTTTTTTAAAGGATTGTGCCTTCAGGGAATCTACAGTGAACGCTCCGGTATCCTCGGTGCGGCCCATAAAATTTTTGGGGATTTGATTTCACCAAACAAAATTCTTCCTGAATGGATCAAGGTGGGCATCTGCCATCTGCTATACCGAATGTACACCGGAGACCATCATCGAGACCCTTACCATGCCGCGCTGTTCGAAGCTACGGAGTTACCCGACATAGACGATGTCAGCCATCATCCCGAAAAATGGCCCGGACAGGACAGCTATCGCATTTATGGTATCCCTTTTATTAACTGGGTCTATCAGCGGTATGGATGGAACCGTATTCTCAATTTTATCCGACTTCACGGAAAAGGACTGGTCCCGATTGAAATCGACTTGAAAGCGCGTGAGATCTACGGAAAATCCTACACCGAGCTATGGGAAATGTTTCGCGCAGAGATCGATCGAAAAAAACAAACCCAACCGGGGTTGACCATAACAGGCTATTGGCCGGAGCCGTTTGTCTACTGGAACATCAATGGTATCTATCCGGGAGTGGAAAGAAGACGTTTAAGAGGACGCTACGGGTATTTAACGCAAGACAATGCCTTGCGCCTGTCGGAATACAGCGCCAGAGGCCGTGCACGTTTGTATGAGTACCGTAATGCAACGCCTCTGGTGTTCGGTGCCAATCATATCTGGGACCCGGGATCCGGAGATGTCGCCGTCAGCCGTCGGGGTCACCGGTCCGGTCTGGTCGTGCTGCCTGAACAGAAATCGCTCTGGTTGCAGCAATTTTACAGGAGCAAAAAAACAGATGCGGTCTTTATACCATCACCTCCCGGTGTCTTGGGCATGTCCGGACCGGTGAAAACGGATGACGGCCGTATCGCCGTGGCCGCCAATATAAACGGCAACTGGGACATCTGGGAGTACGCCGGCCAATGGCACCGGCTGACTGCTGCGCCCTCGATTGAGTTGGACCCCTGGTATGATGATGGTCACCTGGTATTTGCTTCCAATGCGTCAGGTCGGTTTCAAGTCCATGGCGCCGACATGCGCCAGCTTACCGATTGCCCTACTGTCGCCGTTCTGCCCCGCAAGAATAAATTTTTATGCCTATCATCAAATGGTTGGCAAGTCTCGGACTATGATGCCAGCGGTTTGCCGGAAAACCATCAGTTATCACGCGCCGCCAACCCTGTTTCACCTCTCCGAAATGTCGTGTCGCAGTCCGCCAAACCTTACACGCCCTTTAAAAGCATCTGGCCGAACTATTTTCGTCCGGATGGCTTTCTGTCCACAACCGATTTTCAGCTAGGACTCGTCACTGCCGGTCAGGACGTCAGCAGAAAATATAGCGTGGACGCTGGAATCCGTTATTCTTTTGATCTGGATTATATTTCTGTGGTTGCAGGCGCCAATGCTGAAGATTTCGGCTTGCGCTTTAACCGATATCCTATCTCTTATTCGCCCAAAAATACTAAAACCCTAAAAGAGTCACGCCATGAAGTCAGGGCTTCGTGGCAACCCTTCGGTATCCGGGGAATTGAAATTGCAGCCAACGGTGGCTGGTATGGACCGTTGAACGGCTCGGGAGACCACTCCGACAAGTTTTGGGGGTCCCTGAGTTTGGGTCAAGAATTTGGGCGTCATTGGGGCTGGATCAACCTGGATGTCTTCACCGGAAACAGTCAATCTCTTTTTGGCGGTTTTGATCTCCTGTTTGGTGAAAAGATTTATACTTCCCTTCATTTTCTGGGCGCTAAAACCTGGGGCGATACCAGCCAGGGCCACAATACATTTCGCATCGGCGGCAACTTGATTGAAGGCTACTTCACCCAGAGACCGACACGGCTTTTCCCCCTCAGAGGCTTTGAGTCGGATATCCTGGAGGGCCCGGAAGCCGTTACAACCGGCATAGAAGTGTACTGGCCGCTATTCAATTTCCAAAGGGGCTATAAAACACTGCCGCTGTTTTTACACCGGCTGCGCTTGGGCACATTTATTGATGCCGGAGCCGCCGGCCAAAATATTTCATTTGATGACACTCTCGTCGGTGCGGGGTTTGAACTGATTACCTCAATGGAGATCGGATGGGGTAAGCTCTCGTCTTTTCGTGTCGGATTGGGCTGGCCCGTGATTCAACCCGACTACCTGGATGAATCGACACCGGTTTTTCTAATACAGCTCGGCAATCCGCTGTAAAGATGGAGACTAAGGGCCAATTTTAATTTAGATTTAATTTCTCATTTCGATGTTATTGTGGATTTATTTGCTTCCGCGACCCCAGCCCTTTGAAAGTTTTCCAATGTTTTACTTTGCCTTCGGACACCAAAAAAACCGATCAATCCAGCACAAACCAAGACTAATATTATGTTGTTATGGTCGAGTGCCAACGGCGCTACATTAGCTGCTTGGACATCATTTTTCATCTCTTTTTGAGATGCAACAGTTTTTTCCTTATTATCGAAGTGAGAAGCGAGCGCCCATCCCAATATAAACACCCCCGTTATTAAAGAGACAGACAGTATAAAAAAATTGAATCTTTTAAGTTTTATTCGCATAGCAGTCCGCCTTATTTATGAATATTTACAGGTTTGGGTTTGACGTGAAATGAGAACCTTTGCTTTATTTAAGCGCGGTTATTATGATTCTCCCCCCCTCGGCATCTAAATTAATGGATAAGAATTTTCGGATGGCTTGTCAACCGGATTGCCTAAATAAATCACACGATTCTTCTAATTAATTTCGGTCGCAGTCATTCGGCATAGTCCTTCATCTTCAATATTTTTTTTTGAGCGATTGGTATATTATCTATCAAAAGCTTATTGATGTCTGTATAAACATCAGAGATATGGGTGTTTATGATCAGTTCTGTATCGTAAAGTTCGGCTGTAATTGGTTTGATCCTGTTGACGTCAATCGGATATTCTATATCACTGAGCGCATTAAGCAGAGTATCTATCAGAATATCGCCCTGGCTAAAATCTTGCTTATTCTGCGGGCCTTCAATGTGTGGTTTTATATAAAGCTCTTTTTTACTTTTATCAAAGCGCAAGGAAGCCTCCCAGTGGTTGCGCAAATTCACCTTGCCCACCTTAAAATTCGCTGTCTGCTTGCCGATCTTTGCTGAGTATCCGATGTCTTCGCCGTAAATATGGGCCGAGAATGAAATCCTGTCTTTGGTAATTTTTAGATTTTCAATAGATTTAACCCAAAACAATCCTGAAAAATTTTTGCCGATATCTATGCGGTAAGGCAATAAGGGCTGAATAAATTTGGCGATGCTTTCTGCCGGAACCACAACGGTCAATTCTTTGATATTTTTAACCTGGGCAGATGCCGGCGAACATAAAAGAAAAAAAAGAATAAAGCTGGTCGTAATTATATGTAATTTTTTCATATCTATACATGCCCATAGTAGTCACGATGTGCGATAACGGAGTAGGCATAGTCCAGGAGTGTGCCCCAGCTGAATACCGGTAGATCCACGACACGCTGAATAGCCCGCGCAAACGGCTGCATACCGGTGCATTCCAGCATGAGGGCCCCGACATGCGGATTCTCGTTACAAAATTCCGAACAAATCCGGATCATGTCTTTTTCGGCCTTATCATAATAGCTTTGCGGGCATTCGGGTCGTTTTTCGTGATCCCACAAATTCTCGAATTCCGGACAACCGTACTCATCCAGGGCACCGGCGATGATGTAGTTGGAGTCAAGGTTGATGCCGACATTCTCCAGGTGGGTGTCGGTTAGAAACCGTTTTTGGGCGCAGACAACGCCAACGGCTCTCTCCGGACCGATCACCTGCTGGATAAACGGAACCTGGAGCAAACTGGACATAAATACGGGAATTTCCACATAGCCGGCTATGTCTTTCTGGAAATACGCAAAATAGCCGCATTCGGCGGCGATGGCGCGGCATCCCATGCGCTCGAGCTTTTTAGCCGCCAACTTGATTGGTTGACGGCATGGGCTCTTGTCCTCTTCCCAAACGAGCGTATAGTTGTCCACACCTTCCGCAATCTCATACTGGATCGGATAGGGAAAGGCGCTTGCATTTCTGACATCGCCGGGAAAGCCGGGGTAAGCGTCATCGAGAATAATGATGCCCAGACCCATCCCATAGCAGGTGTGGTTCTTACGAGTTTTGATGTGGTTAATTCCCAAATCCCGGTTGCTGTAATTCATGCTTCAATTCCTTTCCTATTTATCGTGGCTTCATAAAGACATCAGGATGGCGGCTGAATCTTTTTAGACTTTTTCACAATCAGATTTTTTTGTCAAAATAAAATAGAATAACAGCCTTAGTTCAAATATATTTTTCGATTAGGCCAAATCCGGGCCTTCCGGATAGTCGTGCCTTGCCAAACTTTCTCCAGTGGTGTAATTACCGACTCGGAAATTCATCCTTAGCCAATATCGGCATTTGCCACCCGGGGTGGGCAACCCCCACCATTGACGACTATTTCCTTTAATGATTTGGAGCCCAATGACGGAAACCCAACCATCCAACCAGGAACTTTCGCTTGCCGCCGCGATGTTTACGGTATTTTTATGTGTGATATTCGGCTCTAACGCGGTTGCCGTAAAGCTGGCTTTTTCAGGGATGGGGGTCTTTACCACGGCGTCCATCCGCTTCGCTGTCGCCGCATGCGTGATTTTTCTCTGGGCCAGATTCACCGGACGTACGATTGCATTGAAAAAAGGCCAGATTTACCAGGTATTGGTCTTTTCCGCGCTATTTACAGTCCAGCTATCCTTGTTTTATCTGGGCCTCAGCAAATCCAATGCCTCCCGCGGGACCTTGCTGTCCAATCTGCTCCCTTTTTTTATTTTGTTTTTGGCTCATTTCTTCATCCCCGGAGATCGCATCACCAGACGGAAGTTATTGGGCATTCTGCTGGGATTCGGCGGAGTGGTCTTCATGTTTATGGAAACGAAAGGGGTTGCCACCGGATTTCGTGCCGGCGATTTAATCATTCTGCTGGCCGTCATTATCTGGTCCTCGTCCACGGTCTACTTAAAACGAATTATAGGTACCTTCATGCCTTTTCAGGTGGTGTTATATTCGACCCTGTTTTCTGCTCCGATCTTCTTAATAGAGGCGCTGCTCTGGGACGGTACCATGGTTACCCGACTGGACCTGCCGGTTGTCGGGTCGCTGCTCTACCAAAGCCTGATTTCGGCATCCTTCGGTTTTGTAGCCTGGAACACCCTGCTTAAAAAATACGGGGCGGTATCATTGCATTCGTTTGTGTTTATCATGCCGATTGCCGGCGTTGGGATGGGGGGACTGGTTTTAGGAGAACCGATCACAGTCAAGATTTTAGCGGCCCTTGCTTTCATCGTGTCCGGAATAATAGTGGTTCACTGGCATCCCAAAACAGCAGCGCCGGCATATCCGGTCCGGCGCGGCCTTTAATCGGGCAGGCAGACTCAAGCCGAACAAGCCGGAATTGAAGATTGACGATTGACGATTTGTGGTATCGCTCTCCGAGGCGTAGGCGCTATAACCCCTACGAGCCGGAGGCTTCGCTCTGTCTTTTCAATTTCCTACAAAGCCGAAAAGATGATTAGGCAGCCTGAACCAAGAGGCAGGGAAAGCGAGATATGGCCAGGGTAAGATTCATCGTTGAATTGGGGACAGGAATCTATCTGCATCAATAAATGAGGCGCTTTCACATTTTATGAAAGAAATTATTACCAGTATCCTGATCGTTTTTATGTTGTGTTTAATTGCAGATGATTCTGATGCATCGTGGCTGATCAATGCGGAACGATACCACGTCTCGGCTCACGGCCAGAACTCCTGCCAGGATTGTCATTCTGAGATAGCTGATAAATCTTTGCACCCCGATCCGGCAGAAGTCAATAAAACGTTGCGGGACTTTTATCGACCGGATCAATGTACCTCATGCCATGAGGACGTACTAGAAGATGCGGATGAAGGGACCCATGGCGGTGAGCAGATTTTAGACCGGCAGGAATTCAATTTTTGTATCGGATGCCATGATCCTCATTCTCAGCTTTCATATTCAGACACAGCGAACCAGATCGATCTCAAGCGGCCCAAGCAGAAAAAATGCAGTATTTGCCACGAGCAGCAGCTGGAGTTGCCGGAATTCTCTGCCGAAGATGAAAATTGCATGAGTTGTCACCGATCCGTAGATCCTGAAAATGGTAGCGCGGCCGGCTATATTTCCAATTTATGTTTTCACTGTCATGGTAAAAGCGTTGCAACGAAACAATCCGGCGGCTTTCCCCTTATCGATACATCTGCATACAATACGACGATTCACACCGATATTTCCTGCACCACCTGTCATCTTCAGGCCGTTGATTTTCCACACGCAAGCCAGGAGTTAGATGATTGCCGACAGTGTCATCTACCCCATGATGAAAAGGTTGCCCATGACGCCCATATCCGGGTTTCCTGCGAGGCCTGCCATCTTAATCAGGTTTCACCGGTTAAAGCTTTAGACGGCGGCAAAATTCAATGGCAAATAGACCGCCAGCCCAATGAAATAAGTGCTATTCACACGATGGTAAGCTCCAATGAAGGTGTTTTTTGCCGGCGGTGTCATTTTGCCGGTAATACCATCGGGGCAGTTGCTATGGTTCTGCCGGCCAAAAGCGTGATGTGTATGCCCTGCCATGCAGCCACGTTTTCCGTAGGGGACACAACCACTCTCCTATCATTGTTTATTTTCGGAATTGGGATTTTAGGTACCGCATCGATCTGGTTCTCAGGAAGCCTGGTTGGCGTAGCCGAGTCCGGCGTGGGCAGCAAGCTCCTTAAGACGATCCAAGCTCTGTTGGTCGTGATTTTTTCAAGTCGAATATTTTCTGTTATTAAAGTTCTGATTCTGGACGGGCTTTTACAGCGCCGTCTTTTTCGAATTTCCAGATTCCGTTGGCTGATCCATAGCCTGATTTTTTTCCCGTTTCTTATTCGCTTTTGCTGGGGATTGATTGCTCTGGTTGCGTCTGTCTGGTTGCCCGAATGGCAAGGGGCTTGGGTAATGCTGGATAAAAATCATCCCGTAACCGCACTGCTTTTTGATCTATCCGGCATGCTGGTTATTTTAGGAGTTGCTTTGATACTGCTGCGAAAATATGTCCAGGGATCTGAAGGTAAACTGGAAGGGTTACCCGCGGCGGACTGGACGGCATACAGCCTGATGGGTGGTATTATTATCGTCGGGTTTATCCTGGAAAGCATGCGAATTGCCATGACCGGCACGCCGCAGGGTTCTCAATATGCCGTTCTGGGGTATGCTATCAGCCGGGTTTTTAAGGAGGTAAATTTAACAGGTATTTATGGATATATGTGGTATGTGCATGCAATTTTTACCGGAGCCTTTGGGGCCTATTTACCCTTTAGCCGCATGTTTCATATGATTATGGCACCGGTTAGTTTGGCGATGAATGCCGCTGCACAAAAGCATCGATAAGGAGGGAGTCGTATGGAAATACAAGGCTACAACATGCCCGATGATTTGCACTACGAGGAACATCATTACTGGATCAAGGGGGAAGGTGATATCCTGGTGATGGGCATGGATGATTTTGCCCGGCAGATGGCCGGTGAAATCGTTTATGTGCAGCTGCCCTTTGAAGGCAAGAAACTGATTGCCGGTAAAAAGTTTGCCAAGGTGGAGTCCGGTAAGTGGGTGGGCAAGGTATTTGCGCCGGTAAACGGTGAATTGTTGGAATCCAATGAAGAGCTCGAAATGGATCCGACGATTATCAATAAGGACTGTTATGGAGAGGGCTGGATGTACAAAATCAAGCCCAGTGACATGGGAGAAGTGGAGAAACTTATCCATGGGGACGAAGCGATAGAGAAGTGGATTCTGGGGGATATTGAAAAGTACAAATAAAAATGGGCTTTGGGGGTGATTTCACAGATAGGCTTAGGATTCAAATTTATCCCTTGAACAAACTTCCCAGGTAATCCAGCCTGCCCATTTTTATGTAGAAAAAATGGGTACGCGATTTTATGTCATGCGGCTTGGCCGCAATGGGATCGGTTGAGCTTATCCTTTGGCCTTTAGCCATGAACCATTTGCCTATTTGAAAATGGCGATGATTCGGCTTTTGGAGATAATTAACCATATCTTTCATCAAATTCTACTTTATCGAACACTATGTCTCAAAAAGACTATAATATTAGGGAAATTATTCAGCTGGAGGCTTGTACTAACTGCCGCCTATGTGCGCAGGTGTGTCCAGCCGTATCAGCTGCAGAGGACGGGCATTTATCCGGTGTCTATCGTCTGGGCGAGCTGCGCAACATCATGCGCTCCCGCTCGGGGTTTTTTCGGAGGTTTTTCGGTCAGAAACAGCCAACCGTAGAGCAGCTTAAACAGTTCAGTGAGACAGTCTATCGCTGTACGCTATGCGGTAGATGTCAGGAAACATGCCCATCGGGCATCATGCTCAGGGACATTTGGCTTTCCCTCCGGCAGGATCTGGTTCATTCAGATGCGTATCCGAAGAAAGTGGACATGATCCGCGAGAATGTAGCCGAAAGCCACAACGTGTTCGACGAGGACAACGAGGAGCGGGCCGACTGGGTTGAGGATTTGCGTAAGCCGCCCGATCACGGCTACATCAGGGACAGGGCGGAAGTCGTGTATTTTACCGGCTGCGTGGCAGCTTATTTCCCCATGGCCCAGAAGATCCCTATGGCTCTGTCCGAAGTGTTGGAGAGGGCTAATGTGGATTTCACCCTTCTTGGCGAAGAAGAGTGGTGCTGCGGATTCCCGCTTTTAGGAGCGGGTCTGCGGGATCACGTGCAGGGATCAATTGATCACAACATTGAGGCCGTAAAGCAAAAGGGAGCACACACGGTGGTATTTGCCTGTCCGTCCTGTTATCAGATGTGGCGGGAATATTATCCCCATAAATTTGAGATTTACCATGTGACCCAGTACTTAAATCAACTGATAAGCTCCGGAAGTCTTGCGTTAAAAGAGCTTGAGTTAAGCGTGACATATCATGACCCTTGCGATTTAGGTCGTGGCAGCCGGGAGTATGAGGCCCCGCGCCAGGTGATTCGTTCAATTCCGGGGGTGAAGCTAATTGAGATGGCTCATAGCAGAGAGAATTGCCTGTGCTGCGGCGGCGGCGGCAATCTGGAAATGATCGATTCCGATCTCACCGCAGATATTGCCAAAGCAAAGATAGATGAGGTACTGCACACCGGAGCAGAGGTGGTGGTGACCGCCTGCCAGCAATGTGTGCGCACTATGGCTACGTATACGAGGAGAAATAAAATACCTTTAGACGTCATGGATATTGTTCAACTCATTCAACGAGCTTTGAAAAATCAGCGGCCCCCAGCAGAGGTGGCCCCAGCCCCTTCCAGGGGCCATCCTCATACCCCCAGCTGGTATGGTGGTCGCTGATTTTTTCCTGAACAAGGCGCTTTTGAAACAGTCCCCCTTTCACCGTCCCGGTCGTCCCCAGAAATCCAACGGTTTTTATTGTGGGATACTCCCGGGAAATGGTGTTAATCCATTAGATATGAAGCCATGCAAATTACAAGCTCCTTGGTTAGCGAAACGCCTATAAATGCCGTTAACATCGTAAGATCTTGGAACCTATGATGAAAAAACTCCTGCTTATTCTTCTGACTGCCGTGATTCTTTTTGTGGGCTACCGGATAGTCGTCACCCCGCCGCAGGTCACAGAGGGATCGATTCCCTATAACAGCATCATCAGTTTCGGCGACAGCCTGACCTACGGAACAGGGGCCGACCCCGGCATGGATTATCCGTCGCAGTTATCGAAAATGATTGCAAAACCGGTGATTAATGCCGGCGTACCGGGTGATACGACCGCGAGAGCCTTGAAAAGGCTTCAGCGGGATGTGTTATCCAGATCACCCGATATGGTCCTGATCACCTTGGGAGGCAATGACCTGAAAAACGGTGTTGCAAAAGACATCGCATTTAAAAATTTGAAACATATCGTTGAATCGATTCAGGGCCAGGGCGCCCGGGTCATTATCGGCGGGCTCAAGTTTCCGCTGAGAGATCGCGGTTTCGCAAGGGGATATAAAGACCTGGCTGATCAGACCGGGGCGGTTTTGATTCCCGACATTTTTAAGGATATCATTGGGGATCGCAAATTAATGAGTGATCCCATTCACCCAAACGGAGACGGATACAAGATAATGGCGCAAAGATTTTTAGAAGCGATGCTGCCATGATGATCATTTAGCACCGACTGTCCGATTTCTTCAATTTTATTGCCACGACAAAATCCAGGTCTAAATAGGGTGAAAAAGTTAAAGTTTAGGAAATTTGGGGATGTTATTGCGAAGACGAGCGGGCCTGTTGTAGCTTAGATGAACAGATATATAATAAAATCTCATTATATCGGATTTAGGGGAGGGCTACGATACCCTCCCAAAGAAGCCGAAATGAAAAGATTATGCAACCAGTTCTCATGATATTTAAATTGATTTAGCCGTTCAGCCGGGCTTCTACTTCCGTTGAGCTTTTTTATTGTTTGTGGATTGTATGGAGCAAAATTTTGTATGAGCGCCCAGCCTCTAATGTTTAGTTCGGCTGCAGTCATTGACCCATGAAAATATTGGGTGCTAAACAGATGACGATCCATTCTTTGCATCAGCCTATCTACCATATTGCTGGTGCGGTGTGCGTTGGGGTGATCATATGCGACTTTGTATTCAGCAATATTCTCTCGTAACTTTTTAATGGGATTTGCAATAACAGATGGCATGCTATTGTCTTGGCACCATTCGATAAGTCTTCTGATTCGCTGAGAGAAGGAAGTTTTATTTTCAGCTTGATAACAGTCCCAAAGCTTGGTTGCCGATTCATCATAGAGGTCTTTATACTTCTTTTTGGCTCTATCGCGAATTTTAATAAATACATGTAGAAAACAGCAGATGATGACAACCGAAGAAAATAGAGCTTTCCAGACCTTTCGAGTTGCTTTCCAACCATCCATATTCACTGTAGTGGGAGCATAACCCGGCTTTAAGCATTGAGCTTCATCTTTGAACACTTGATAGGAACCCTGTAAAGACTGCTGTCCGGCATCCTTCGCGATAGATACACCCAGAATACATTCTTTACCTACTGTAGTGGCAACATAAGTTTTATCACCTAAAATCCGAGTATGTTTCTCATCGGCCGCAAGATGCTCAGGGATATCGATAGGGTTTCTGATCGTTGTGCCGACAATACTGTTTCGGCCAAGTGATTGCTCTATTCGATACCAGTACATCGGGTCTTTACCGAAAGCAAAACTCAAAGCCCAGAAAGGAACGTTAAACTTTCTCATAAAAAGAGCTTTGTCGATTTCATCAACGACTCCAGTCATGTATGGCATTAGATAAGATGGACGAATCGTATAAGCGGTGTTACCGATTAGAATACGCCGAATTTTAACTTGTTGCTTTTTGGAAGTATAGATATCTTTCATCTGATATCCGTTAACAATTTCAGGCGGAAACAATTCCGGAAACAACTTAATGCGATCATCAATGCATTGTCGGAAATTGATCGGATCGTCAATATTTGTAATATATTCTTGTTGCGCAAAAGGCAAACATATGGCTTTATTGGATCGGTGAGCGGATAGTGCATCTGCTTTTCCCATATAGTTAGAGACCTCCTTGGCAGGTATGGTCTCTAACTATATGAAATTATTAATAAAATGTCTAGCGAAATATTTCGTGTAATATCAACATGTTGTGGCTTTATACGCTGTCGCCTACAATAAATTGTGCTTGATAATATCAAGCTCCCCAAAATCCGGTACAACCAGGAAAAAAAATATTGAAGTCAATATCGCATTTAGAATTTGGAATCAAATAAATCAACTCGAATCAATCTTGTGGGATCGTTACCGCGATGAGTTTTTAAACCTAACCATAGAGCAAGATGATGCGAACATCTCAAAAGATGATAGCCAAGATGTAAACGATCCATTTTAAACAATTGACAACGCAACGGATGGAAATGATCCGTTCTACTGCAAATGGCTAAAACCATATTAGCCATAGCGCCTCTTTAACTACTATCATATTACTTGAAACCGGCACCAACCATTATTGCAATTTGTCTCATAGGAGCTGGATCTTTTACATCCATTATTATGTTAATAGCTGAATTGAAGCTTGAGCATGCTTTGATTGCATCTATTTGATATTATGAACAAATCTACATTTATCAGAAAAATGAAAATTTTACAGTATTCTCAATAGGATAGAAAAACTCACAACATAATAGATGTAACCCCAATTATACGAAACATCCAAAATTTTCACATTTCTTGCGAAAATCAGCAATCAAGATAATTTACATGTTTCATCATGATATCAAAAAAACAAAACCCCATCTCCAGTGCCGGAAACAGGGCTTTTATGACATATCCATATGCTCTCCC
>JBAVYC010000417.1:0-1795 GCA_049698595.1 Desulfobacterales bacterium
CGATTGTGCTGATAAAACGGCATGTCGAGGTTTCGGACGTGGAATAAATACTCATTGCTGGAGATACGGGTTTGCCAGAAGCCGGTCACTCTTGCCCCCACTGAACCTCCGATAAATAGCAGGCAAATTGCGGCGGCATAGACCCAGGGTTTAAGGATGGCCTTTCGTTTTGAGGCCGACATGTACAGCGTGTCTTTTTCCGGACACACCGCCACGCATTTCAGGCAGTTTGAGATTCTTACGAAAAATGAGCTTGTGCAGCCGGTTGAGATATTCGGTCAGAAGTCCAAACGGGCAGACCCAGCTGCAAAATCCTCTTTTGAGCAGCAGGCCGGTCGCCAGGGCCGACAACAAGATGATCAGCCCGGACGGGTGCACAGGGTTGAAAATCCCGCTGACCAGCCAGTACTTAAGGCTGATTAAAGAGCTTATGGGCAAGAAAGCCTCGATGCCGGGAGGTCGTGTGACGGTGGGTGACATACCGCTTGCCAGCTGGTTGACAAAAATGCTGAACTTGATGCCGATGAGAACGACGGTTGCCAGAAACAGGTACTGAACAATCTTGCGGTACCACTGGATATTTTGCTGTGATAATTGTTTAAGCAGGTCGGCTGTACGTTTCATATTGCTGAATATAAAAGTTTTACCCGGCGAAATCTTTGACATAGGTCAAAGGATTGTTATTTCGGAAAAGTTCAGCCAGACGTGAAGGCACAAAAAAGGCATGAGCGGTAAAATGGCCTCCGGTTTCAAATTTTCTTTCTTGGAGTTTAATTGTGGGTTTCGTTGGTTAATCAAACAGGCATTTGGGGAGGTGGTGATTATGGATGCATCTCCGTAATCTCCACCTGTAAGGCAAGCTAAAAATTATGGGTTGGCATGGCTAATCTCCCCTTCCCCCGCCGCTACATCATTGTAGATGGGCAGAAGCAATATAAAATTTGAGGTTTTATGGATGTCGCTTGCTAATCTACACATTTCCCGGATTTTCATTCACATGAGCCACCCATTTTTTATTGGTAAGTAAAATCTACAGTCAGCAATGGATAGCGAGGATTGTGGACTGATACACAAATCCCTAGCTGCCATCCCGAATCACACGGCAAGATTGAATATCAAACGTCACTTCACCAATATTCATATTTGTCTTGTCTCGAAAGCCAGCCGCAAAATGCATAAAACGATACACGTCGGCAAAGTTCGTTGCCAGGCCGACTGAAATACGAATTGCACCGGCGCTCTTATTCCCCCGGTGCTGAATCACCTGCACAAAATGGGGCAAGCTCAAATCCGGGCCATTATTCAATCCGGCTATCATATCCTCCGTCGTCAGCCCTTCTGCAATTTCACCTGCTCCGGGATTGCAAAAGCAGCCGGTGCGCAGCGAGATTCCCTCCTTGTTTGCCAGTTCTTCAATGCGACGATAATCAAGAAGCCGTTCATCCGGCCCGTAAAAGTTCAGCGTCACCGTTCCGCCGCGCATCTCTGTATCTGCCGGACCATAAATCCGGACCATCGGTTTGCCGTTGCTGTGCTGTAATGACAGCAAGTTATCGAGCAACCAGCCGGTGAGGCAGTGGACCCGCTTCCCAATGGTTTTGATTCCCACCTTTTCCAGGTGCTGTAATCCGGTTTTGATTGCCGGGATGTCCAGATAATTTACCGTACCGTCTTCAAATGCTGCTTCGTTTGGGGCCAAATAGTGGCCGTTTCCCTGCACGCTAGCAAAGTTTACCGTACCACCTGCAAACCACGGTCGTTTCATTTTCTGGAAAACCGCCTTGCGAATAAGCAG
>JBAVYC010000418.1:0-1751 GCA_049698595.1 Desulfobacterales bacterium
CTGAAAGCGGAGAGCAGGACCCAATTGGCGGCGGCCTCCAGATCGGCATCATCGCAGACGACCAGCGGGTTTTTGCCGCCTAACTCCAGGGACACTTTGGCAAGCCGCTGACCGGCGATGGATGCGATCTGGCGCCCCACCGCGGTTGATCCGGTAAAGCTAATAACATCCACATCCGGGTTGGCAACCAGAGGAGTGCCGGCCTCTGCGCCGTACCCCTGGATAACATTGAGAACCCCCGACGGCAGCCCGGCTTCGTGTGCTAGCCGGGCGAAGTACCAGGCAGTTGCCGGTGTATCTTCTGCAGCTTTCAGTACGGCAGCATTGCCACAAACCAAAGCCGGAAAAATCTTCCAGGCGACGTTGGCAATCGGTGTGTTGGCGGCAATGATCAGTCCGGCGACACCCAGCGGCTGGCGGACGGTCATGGCATATTTGTTGGGCACCGCACTGGTGGTGGTACGACCGTAAAATCGGCGGCCTTCACCGGCCATAAATTCCCCCTCGGCGATGGCGCCACCGGTCTCACCAAGGGCTGCCTTAAAAGACATGCCGGTTTCTGCTGCTACAATGGTCGCGATTTCCTCCCGGTTATTGCGCATGGCCAGAGTGATATCGTGAAGTATGTCACCGCGCTGGACAGGCGTTATATCCGCCCAGGCAACCTGAGCCTTTCTGGCGGTCTGGATGGCTATGTTTACATCGTCTTCATTGGAGCGGACGATTTGATACAGCTTCTGGCCGCTGTGCGGAGACAACTTATCAAAAGTTTGCCCCGCAACTGCAGCACACTCCTCACCATTGATCCAGTTGGGAATTATCTCGGGGAGGCTATGTTGGTTCATATTAACTCCATTTTATATTTAAACTTATGCCATATTTAAAATGCCGATTGTCAATGACCAACTGGAATGAAGAAGGACGAACGACGAATGTCAAATTAAGGAATTCTTCCGGTTATATATTGGCCGCCATAAAAATAGCGGAGCGCAGCGACATCCTCAATTCTTCAATCTTCAATCTTCATTCGTCAATCCACACTACCATGCTGTAAAACCACCATCGACAATAAGCTCAGTTCCGGTTACGTAAGCTGATGCCTTTGAGGCCAAAAAAAGCAGCGGGCCGCGAAGATCTTCAGCGGTCGCCATTCTTCCCATGGGGACACGATTGCAAAATTTGCGTTTGAATTCTTCGTCCTGGCCGCCCAAAACGCCCCCCGGCGACAGCGCATTCACCCGCACGCCGCGGGGTGCCCAAAGCGTGGCCAAATATCGGGTCAGATTGACCACCGCAGCTTTGGACGCACCATAAGCCGGCGGTTTGAGGAAAGGCGGGTCCCCCGGGATGTGATCGTAAAAGCGCTCATCGGGCGAAACGCCGGCATACAGTGATCCAATATTGATAATGGATCCCCGACCGGCGTCGGTCATGCGGCTGCCAAAGACCTGGGTTACCAGAAAAAGGCCCAAGGTATTGACCTCAAAGATCTCCCGGTTCTCGTCAAACGGGATATCTTCCAGGCGATATCCTTTGGCCGAATTGGCCGGTGGTCGGTCGATGCCGGCATTGTTCACCAGTATGGTGGGGACCCCGAAAGTGGCAATACAATTACTGCACACGGCTTCCAGCGATTGGCGATCCTTGACATCGGTGCGATCCAGCTTTAAGCGGGTTTCGTCAAAGCGCGTTTGCAGTTTGCTGAAATCTTCCGAAACCCTCGCATTCGCCAAATCAAGCGCGCAAACCGA
>JBAVYC010000419.1:0-5373 GCA_049698595.1 Desulfobacterales bacterium
CCGAGACGATATAGGGAAAATCGGCATTCCCGCTCTCCATCTGAAATACCACGGTACGGTCATCGGCCTTGCGGATATCGGTCACCGCCTTCAGAAGCGGTTTGCCGCTCGATTTGGTGTTCTCACCACGATGGTGGTTAAACGAAGCAACGACATCATCCGCCGTCAGGGTCTTGCCGTTATGGAAAGTCACGCCTTGGCGCAGGCGGAAGGTCCAGGTATCGGCGCTCGCGTTTGTTTCCCACGATTCAGCCAGCTCCGGAATCACCTCACCCTTATGATCGATCTCGGTCAGGCAGTTGCCGATCGCGCCCACCATGAAGTGGTTGATCACACCGGTCCCGTAAGTTGCGGGATCGAGCGACTCGGCAGTGCTGGCACCTGTAAGGCCGATTCGGAAGTTGCCTCCCTTTTTCGGCGTCTCAGCCTGCGCGATGGATCTCCACAGCACAGGGGAGACTGCCCCTGTCAATCCCAGCATGGAGACACACTTTAAAAATTGGCGACGGTTCAACCGCCCCTTGGCCAACAGTTCTTCAACTTTCATGAGTTCAGACATATTCGATCCTCCTTTGTTTAAACGCGTCATAGTGATGCTGTCGGGTTGGTGATCGACCGGATATGCGCGAGCACAACTTCGGCCAGCGGTTTCCCGAGACTCGGAGAGATATCGTGACCCATTCCGTCGATCAATTGAAATGTTGCACCGGGGATCAGCTTGGCGGTTTCCTTGCCCCTTGCCGGTGGCATCAGCAGATCGTCGCCACCGCTAACCACCAGGGTTGGCACTGAAATCGCTCTGACCCGATCCTTTCTGTTTTTCATGGAGAAGATGGCAAGCAGTTGGCGGTTGGCACCGTCGGGCGAGTAGCAGCGGTCAAAGGCTGCTGCCGCGATCCGACGTGAGTAATCATCACCTTCGAAATACTTTTTGCCGCCGAACTGCCGAACGTATTCGACCCACTCCCGGATAAACGCTTGGCGGGATTTTCGAACCGACCACAACGCATCGATGAGCGTGGCGTCGACGGGTCCGCTGCCGGACATGATCGACGTCATCGAAAGCACCCGGGCAGGGTATTCCGCCGCCAGCAGCTGGGCGATGCCACCGCCCATGGAATAACCGACGATGTGGGCTATATCGATGTCGAGCCCATCCATCAGGGCGATGACATCCAGAGCCATATCATCCATGGTATAGGGCGGATCGATCTGCTCTCCGGCGGCAATTCGCCGCTTCAGTGCTTCGAGTTCCCGGCCGGCAATGCCATTAAATTTTCCGGAAAGGCCGGTATCCCGGTTGTCGAATCGTATCGTCCGAAATCCCTGGGTTGCAAACGCTTCGTAAAACGATTCCGGCCAATGGATCAATTGCGTCCCTTGCCCCCGGATCAGAATGACGACGCCTGCTTCCCCACTGCCGGATGTTTCATATGCGATTTCAACCCGGCCGGTTTTTATGATACCCATGTTCGTGCACCTCCATTGCGAAACGTTTAATCCGGAAAACCTATTTGTTCCGGCATAAATGTTTGCTCTCAGAATCTATATAGATATCACCTTGGTATTTTTCTTCATCGGTGTAACTTTTGGAAAGCGGTAGACTGCGGGAAATCAAAATCTCTGGTGAATAAATGACAAAAGATGGCCCAAGTCAATAAAAATCGCATAGTGAATCATACAGGCATCGTTGATTTGGGCTTCAGAATGCCTGCGGTATTTAGATTTGGTATATGATCCAAAACCAAAACTCAAAAGATTTCAAATAGAGTACAGCACAATATATGCTGTCAGACCATTTTGGGATAGTAACACAGAGCTGGAAATGTGTTAGCTGATGGCTCAGGTTTCAAAGATAAACGGGAAATTATTCTTTAATTGCAGGAAGGGGATGAGCGGGCAGCGGGATGTGCCGGTTGACAATATTAGCCGGCACCAGCCCGATACATGACGTTGGTTGTGAAATTATTCGATATATACTTTTTGTCCCGGAAATATTTTGCTTCCGGGATAGAGCTGGTTCAAGCTCAGAAATCGATCCAACTGCATTTTGTGACGTTTGGCGATCTGAAAAGGGCTGTCGCCTTCTCGAACCTCGTAGGTCGCCAGGCCATCCACTGCGGGAGCGGGGGTATTTTTCCCCGGGAAAATCGTCAGAATTTGCCCTTTATGCAGTATGGTGGTTTTCAGATTGTTGAGATCCTGGATTTTTTTGGTCGTCGTGCCGTATTGTTTGGCGATAATATAGAGAGAATCTCCTTTTCGGACCTTATGGATGAGCGCTTGTCCGTTTTGCGGTTTCCGGATGACCTGAGCCGTCTGAGCCATGTAGCCGCGTTGCGGAATTTTTATGCGCTTGCCGGCAACAATATAGTTTGATCGACGCATGTTGTTGGCCCGCATGATTTTGCGAACGCTGGTGCGATACTTGCGCGCGATAGTGGACAGCGATTCTCCGTGTCGCACGCGATGATAGACATATGCCCTTTGAGGCAGATGCGATACCGGGATGTGATCGATTTTGGCCAGAAGGGTGTCACTGCTGCCCGGCGGGATGTTGAGGTGATAATTTTCTCCGGGCAAGATTTGATAGCGAAGCTCCGGATTCAGGTCCTTTAATACCTTCCGGTCGACACCGATGGATTTGGCGACATTGGTCAAGTGGACCTGTTTGTTGACGACCAACGTTTCGTATTCCAATGGCGGATCAACGGATATCCGGTCCAGTCCGTAATCTTCAGGATTATTCAATATATGTAAGGTGGCCAGGAATCTGGGAACATATCGGGAGGTCTCCCTGGGCAGTCGCTGGTAAAGATCCCAGAAGTTGTCCAGGTAGTTGATATTTTGACCTCTAATAAGCCGCAGCACTCTTCCCTCGCCACAATTATATGCGGCCAGAACCGTCGACCAGTCACCAAAAATTTGGTGCAGTTCCTTGAGGTATTCGATGGCGGCCCGGGTTGACTTTTCCGGATCCATGCGTTCGTCTATAAATTTGTCCCGGCTAAGTCCGAACTTGTAACCGGTAGACGGAATGAACTGCCACATGCCGAGGGCTCTGGAGCGGGAGAGTGCATTTACCTTAAAGCCGCTTTCAATGAGCGGCAGCCATGACAATTCCTGGGGAAGGCCGGCTTCCCGCAGGGCCTTGACAATTTTATCGCGGTAGCGGCCGGAGCGTATGTATGAGTCGATGAAAAAGCGCTTTTCCCGACCTTTGGTAAAAAGATCGATTTCGGCCTGGACATGCCGGTTGATGGTAATCGGAATTGCCTTGTGATTTCCGTTGATGACGATATTGCGGGAAGCATATATCTCCAGAATGCGTTTGGAGATCATGAATCGCAAATCTTCTTTTTGCTGGATGAGTTTGGGCTGATCAGTGGTATCCGCATTCAGTATTAAAGAATATGCCCGATCTAAAGCATCAACTGCATTCTCCAACTCGCCTTGTTGCCAGTATTCCTGGGATAACTGGCACAGATCGAGAGCATCGTCTAAATCCGTTTGAACCTTTTGCACCGGTTCAGGTGTGCTTTCCTGGCTGTCTTCCGGATTGTTTATAGTGGAGATATCTTTTTTTTCAGTGCCGGCAGCCGAATCCATTTGGATTTCATCGGCATCGGATAGACCCGTTGATTGTCTGTCCGCCATCTCCATCAAAGTTGTCGCCACGGAACTTTCCCGTGAATTTGATAACGCGGGTTCTCCTTCTATATTGGACTCGACTGATTTGGTGCGGTCAGATGAGACGTGGGAGCAACCACTCAATATAAATAAACACAAAACTGGGTATAGCAGATAACGTAATTTCATCAGTTAAATTCCTCGGGAATTCCATAGAGTCGCTTCAGAAGCGAAAACCGGCGGTTATGGTAGATCTTCATTATTTCCTATTATACCATTAAACAAATATAATTAAAATTGTCAAGGGTTTATATCTTTTTTTCTCACGAAATCAACTTTCCGCGAACGAAGCGCTAATTTCTCTTGCAGATTATGTTTTTCTGTATAAAATGACCGCGGGGCTTTTCTCGGACCGCTCCCGCTTTGCGAACTGTAAGCTCTTCTTTAGGGGCTGGAAACGGAGCCGGAAGCCGGGTCACAGACCCTACAGCCGAAGGCCGAGAACTTTGTGGTGAATTAGTATTAACATGCTAATTTTATGCCAAAAGTGATAAAGGCCCTTTCCATTCGGTAAATAGTGCTTATTATTGACCGTTAATGACCTGCGGCAATACGTTTCGTATGAATTCTTAAATGGCTATCGGTCCATATATTGAATACTTTAGCCGAATTTGCCAAGGCTTTAATCGAGCGGATAGACAAATTATTGACGGTTGAGTGTTTTTGGGGCTTCAACTTAGTTTCTTGATAAATTCAATGATAATTGATGAAAATAGCCAATATTTTCAAATAATACCTGTTTATTTTATTTTAATCGGCTTTAATTATGAATAGTGTCGAACAAACAAGTTTGATATTTGGATAACAGATAGTTAAAAGTATATGTTTTAAGTATGTCGTTTTGAGTCTTCATTTTATTTTTCAGATCTAATATGATTTAAGGATGTTAAGTTGTGAGGCCAGCGTAGCTCAGCTGGTAGAGCAACTGATTTGTAATCAGTAGGTCGGGGGTTCGAATCCCTTCGCTGGCTCCATGTTTGAATCTGGCTTTTGCATCGTCCGGTAAAGTTCCGGCAAATTTTATGGTAAACTATTTAAAGGTGGGGTTCCCGAGCGGCCAAAGGGAACAGACTGTAAATCTGTCGGCGAAGCCTACGGAGGTTCGAATCCTCCCCCCACCACCAGCCTGGAAAGAAGACCTATGTAGGAGATTTCGGAGTTTATCCGGAATCGATACTTACTACATGGCTGCCTGCAACAGTTTTAAGCATAATTAGAGGAATCTCTGTCTTGTTTTCATCAGTGGTGTCTTTAGCTTGGAGATATCACCTAAAATTGTATGAGCGGGAGTAGCTCAGTTGGTAGAGCTTCAGCCTTCCAAGCTGGATGTCGCGAGTTCGAATCTCGTCTCCCGCTCCAGCAGAAGATAAACTCGAACATTTTTCAAATGCCCACGTAGCTCAGTCGGTAGAGCGCTTCCTTGGTAAGGAAGAGGTTCAACGGTTCGATTCCGTTCGTGGGCTCCATTAATATTGAGGAATGTCCATTGAGGATTGTGATAGTAGGTTGGGATATAACTGCAAATTATCAATATTCAATCGGCAGTAGTCAACTCAAAAGGGGAGGACGGAAACATGGCAAAGGCAAAGTTTGAACGGACCAAGCCGCATGTCAACGTGGGAACGATCGGACATATTGATCATGGCAAGACGACGTTAACGGCAGCGATCACCAAGCATTTGG
>JBAVYC010000420.1:0-2251 GCA_049698595.1 Desulfobacterales bacterium
CCGGATATGGTATTCGGAGCGCTGGTTATTCATCATCTTTGCGATGGCCAATCCGGTGGGGAAATATACTCCTGAGAAATTTCCGCCGCCGATGGTGATAAAGATTTCTGGGACTTGAGGATCATCCGCAACGGCATTCAAATGTCCGCCGACGATAATACAAGCCGCCCAAAAGATTGCTATTAGCCTCTTCATTGATGCCTCCAACCATACCGTGTGTGACATTCGCTCAGTCGGTGCCTGGGGGTCCCAGGTGGAGCTTTCTTGGTTGTTCCCACCCCAGTGCTTTGACCTGATTCAATGCGATAGGACCTTGTCTGAGAATCAGCACGGAGCGGTACCCGTCTGTAAAGTATGGATCGCCTGTCAGATTTTCCCTGGGATTTGACGCTCTGGCGGGCTCCACTCCCTTTACCCAGCCGACTGTGGCAATCAACTGTGAAAAAATGAGGTCTTCAACCAGCGCATATCGCGCCTCGTCGATGTCCGGATCGATTTTATGGGTGACCGGCGGCCAAGTCTTCGTGGTAAACCGCACGCCGATATCCCGGCTTATCTGCCCCACGAAGACCGGTCTGCCCTGGTAGCGAAAGCGACTGTACCAAAGCCGCAGATGGTTGCGCTCATGGATATCGTGGCGGGGCTTCTGGCGGGCAAAATCCTGGTGCCGGTCGAAAAAATAGAGGGGACTCACCGGTGAATACCGGTACCGTGAGCCGAACAAAAACGATTTAATCGTTTTCCACGCGGCTGTGGCATAGGTTTCTTCGGCTGGCAGCCAGCCCCGGCGGGCGAAGGCGGCGACGATATTCTTAAAATTACCAATGACCACCAGGTTGATTGGATCTCCAAACGCCGTTCCATCCTGGTTGGTGGTGCAACACGGCAATTTTTCGAGAGTCGACCTCAGCTCACCCTCACTTAATTCGACAATTTGATCTTTCGGATAGAGGCTTTGGAAGTCCACTATTTTGTAGTCGACCCGCATACCTGGAATTTGCAGGAAAAAGGTAAAAAATTTTACCCGCTCGGCTGCAATCATGGTGATTTGCACCACTTTTTCGCCTTCATCGAGGTTGGTGAAAATAAATCCGGAAATTGCCGTGTGGGGTAAAATTGGGTTTTCGAAATTCATCCATCTGAAATAGCGCTCCAGTTCGTTGCGATGGGAGCGGCCGAGGCCGCTGGAAACAGCATATGCCGCTTCCAGCGGCGAAAAGTAATTCGGATCGGTGGCGGTGGACATTAGATAGTAGGTATGCTCGCTGTGGTTTTCGATTTTTACCCAGACCGGCTGAATTTCTCGTCTGATCAAATCTGCATTGAACAGTTCTAGGGTTTCCTCTGCGGTTGGAACAGCCGCCGACACACGTACTTCGGTATCGGACTTGCTTTGGGCTCGATCACGGAATCTGATTTTGTTAATCGAACGCGGCTTGTAGGAGGATGGCAACGGCGTCGTGGCGCAGCCGGCGAGCTCCATTACGAAAATTAGGAGTATGAAGATTCTCGTAATATTTGAAATTTTTAATATGAGACCTTTGTGGTTATTCCTGGTGCAAACAACGTTCCTCATTGATCGCAAAATTCTCCTTGTTAGATATCCAGCGAGAAAAAAAACGGCCAAAGCCAATATGTTCAGCGGGTTACCGACGAATAGCGAGGCGAGAAGTTCCATGGAGTGTCCTCAGAGAAATAGATGTCAGTCACCCAGCACGACTGCGTCCGGGATTTCGTAGCGTTCATTACCAACTCGTATGAGGTGCAGGTCGTTTTCCTTGGTCGAGCGGAATTCGGGGTAGCCGTCTGCTTCGCTGGTGTCGGCGCCGATAGGCTTATCCATGCGAAAGAAGATGGTCCGAGTGCGCCCATCGGGCTTTGTGATAACAACTGTTGCGTAACCACCGCCGGCACGGGCGACACCGAAGTCACATTGCATCATCGGCTGACCAACAGACTGTGCACAGGGGATCTGTCCTGTTGCATCGAAATCGCCCTGACCCGCGCGAAAGGCCGAGTTATCCGGCCCCGTTGCTACGGAACCGTCGGGCGACACAACCGCCGTAAGGTATTCGGCAGCCACATAGCCGCGCGGTCCGCCGCCCAACTGCTGGACATCACACCAAATTCGCCCCTCGGCGCGCTGGCAACCGAGATTATCGAGGATCGTCCCGGTCGCGTCATCCATCGACTGAAACTCTACCAGGCGCCAGCCCGTTCCCGCGAGAGGGTTAGCCGACGAGGACATAGT
>JBAVYC010000421.1:0-6017 GCA_049698595.1 Desulfobacterales bacterium
GTTCCGCCGTTCCTTGCCTGGCTCTACGGTCTTTACGTACGCAAGATGAACCCGATCATCCTGGCCGGAGCCTGTGCCGGTGGTCGCAACAGTACACCGACGCTGAACGGTGTTCAGGATGTCAGCCAGAGCGCCATTTGCGCGGTGGCCTACCCGGTGCCATATGCCCTGACGTCGTGCCTCGTGCTGATTCTTTCCTATATCGTCATGGTGTTCTCTTAGCAGCTGAAAACCGCCTGCCATTCGGATACGCTAATGTCGCGTGCGGATGAATGGTTCGGGTTTTCTTATGATTGCCGCAGAACACGACCCGATCGGTGGGAATGGCCGATCGGGTTGATTCTAATTTTTTTGGGAGGAGAGAAAGGCAATGGTTGAAGTCGGCAAACCGGTTCGCGTGGCCGTCAACGTCATGCGCGCGCGCCTGACCGTGATCGGGTTCAACATCGCGATCGTCTCGTTTCAGATCGTTCAGCTATACAGGACCTCGGGCGGTTTAAGGGTGCCTGGAATCGATCATGTGGTGCACGTCGGAGCCAGTATGGCACTTTATATGGCCTTGGCGCTATCCCTCATCGCTTTGGTGGCTTTCATTATGTCCAGTGCCTACGACGAGGTGGGCGTCTGCACCCACTGGCCTCTGGTGGCCGGTGATTTGCTGATGTATCTGGGTCTGGCCCACACCGTGTCAGGTTTCTTCGCGCCTTTAACGGAGTCCATCAAAATATTTTCTGCCAATCTTCCAGACCAAGTATCGGAGATTGCCATTCTGCACACTGCATCGCTTGTCGCGGGTGGGGTGGCATGGTTTCTGGCAACCTACGCCGGACCGGCGATCTCCCTGGTGCGATCCCCTTTTCAGCGTCGCACCAACATCGCGCTCGGCGTCGCGTACCTGGTTGTACTGCTTGCACTCGCCTGGGTCAGTTCCCATGCGTTACGAGTGGAAGCAACGGGTTCCGGGGATGCGCCAGGATTGATTTTTAGTGTCGGAAGAGAGTTGGTGCAACCGTTTAGATGGTAAGTTTAGCTTAAAAACCGAGGACGAGTACGAGTACGACGACAAGGACGATTTGGTAAGCATGACGACGAGCACGAAACGTATCAGATTGGATCGAATGAAACCGCCCTTGCATTGGATACGAAGCTATATTAAAAAAGAGGTTTTTGATCAAACTGGCTGCCCTCCAGAGGCGGGTGAACTTTTCAGGCCAGTGGTCCGCCTCCGGCGGAACACCCAATGCTTGGTAACTGTATGACAACTGAACACAGAACCCAGAACCAAGAACCTTTGAACCCGGAACCCTGAACAATGACCCTATCCACCCGGACCAAAGATGCTATCAAGACCGGACTCGCCATGGATAGCGCCTACGGCATCGCCCTGCAGATGGGCTGGGACAGGCCATATTGGGCTGCCTTTGCGGTGGCCTTTATCAGTTTGCCGACGGCCGGTCAGTCGCTGCACAAAGGGGCTCTGAGGATGTTCGGTACCCTGGTGGCCGGTGTGGCGGCCCTGACCTTGATTGCCCTGTTTCCCCAGCAGCGATGGTGGTTTTTGATCTTCTTATCTGTCTATATCGGTTTCTGCACCTACCTGATGACGGGCAAGAAGAACCCGTATTTTTATCAGGTCATGGCCTTCGCCAGATTTCCCCAGTTGCCCGTGACGAAGACATTACTGCCGGCAATCCTCAGCTGCGGTTTTGCGGGAGTGATCTATATTTTTGTCATGCCGTATCTTTCCGGTTACCTGCAGCTGGGGTTGATGATTTTTTTCGTAACCTTCGGCATCGCGTATCAGTTCCATACTCCACAACAGGGTTTAAGCAGGGCTTTTGGCCTGGCTTTTTTTGCGGTTCTCACCAGCATCGCCAACCAGCAAACCTACAGCTTTGCCAGTTTCGCCAGCAGTACGGTAATGATCGTTCTGGGGCTCTCGCTGCTGCTCGCTACGAGCTATATCCCCTTCCGGCCGCAACCTGAAAAGGCATTCTTGCGGCTGCTGCGCCGCTTTTTCCGGCATGCTGAGTTTTTGATGTCACGAATGGCTATGGATCGGGAATCGCGAAAAGGTTTGGCGGGGCGCTGGAAAATGATGCTTTACCAAAACGATCTTATGGAGTTGCCGCAAAAGCTGGCAGCGTGGGGCGGGCAGATTGACCAGTGGCTATTTCCCGCAAACACGCCTGAGCAGGTTCAGACCCTGGTGAACGGCCTGCAGGCGATCTCCCTGCGGATCAAGGACCTGCTGAATGCACGCGAAAACCCGCAATCAACAATGCTCGTACGGGAATTAATCGATGACGTCAGGGCCTGGCGTATGGCGCTCGAAGCACTGTTCCAGCGTTGGTCTGATAACCCGGCGAATGAGTCGGATGTTAATTTACAGGAACGACTGGCGGTTGAAATGAACACAACGGAGGTACGCATCGATCAGACGCTCACTGTGGCTGAGCAGGGAGAGCTCGGCCCGCAGGATTATGAGAACTTCTACCGCTTGATGGGCAGTTACCGGGGGCTGTCGGAATCTGTGGTGGCACATGCACAGCTGGCCAAAAGGTTCGACTGGACGCAGTGGAAAGAAGAGAGATTTTAGTCGATTGCGGATTTTGGATTGGGGATTGCGGAATGAGATAGATGAGAACGAGCAACATTTAAAGAATGAAATCCCAAATTACAAATGACAAATAACAAACAAATAACAATGACCAAAAATAAAAATTCCAAACCTGTATATGGCCTTGAAGAATGAGACAAATAACCTGAAAAATGAAGATGAAGCGTCACGCTTGATGCAAGAGGCAAATGAATTGAAAACGATTTTCTCATCGATATTGGAAAAATCTAAATAACCGAAACTAGGAACTCCGAATCTATTTGAGTCATTGAGTATTGGAATTTGAGATTTATTTTTAATTTGATGCTTGTGTTTTGGGATTTAACAAATTTGGTGCTTTAAAACTTGGTGCTTGAAATTTGCTCTAACTATATATGAGTCGAATTGGTTTCTCATTTATTAAGCAATGTCGAAGCTTTTTCTCACCTTAGCCTGACGGCTACGCCACCGGGGGTGGAAAATAAAGGAGATCACAGTCGATGCTGGGTGCAAAATTAGCGACGGGTTTGGGCATGATGGTGCTGACCATAATTATCCATGCCCTGTTTATGGTGGCTGGGGGGAAAGCGGCAAAATGGCGGCGATCCCGCTTTGGTGATGTCGGAAAGGAGATGGTGAAGGCAGTTGTGCTTTCTGTGTTGACCGTCTGGATATTTCTGGCCATCGTTCTCGAGGTATGGCTTTGGGTCCTTCTCTATCTTTTTGATCCGCTGGTCACAGCACTGACGGACCTGGAAACCGCGTTTTATTTCTCGATGGTAACATTTACGACACTTTGATATGGTGATGTGGTGCTCACGGGGCCATGGCGGATGTTGGCATCCATCCAGGCTGCGAACGGAGTGATCATTTTCGGCTGGACGACCGCGCTAATTTTTTATTTTATTCAACATATCTATAAGGAAAAATAGTCTCATGTATCTGGATTTAGTCATTTTTGCTGTGTTTGTTCTGATTTACAGCACCATTGCTGGAGCCGTCGAACGGACATGGATCAGTGGCGCGATCATATTCACCGCGTTTGGTCTTCTAATAGGGCCGATCGGTCTGGATCTGATTTCTTTCAAGGCCGATCGGGAAGCCATCAGGACCCTGGCGGAGTTGACGCTGGCGCTGGTATTGTTCACGGATGCGGCCGGCGCCGACATGGGTGTTCTGAAAAAGACGGAGGCATTGCCCACCCGTCTGCTGCTGATCGGCCTGCCGTTGACCATAATGCTGGGTTTCGGTGTGGCCGCACTCTTATTTAAAGATTTGTCTCTATTTGAAGTGGCCCTGCTGGCGACCATGCTAGCGCCGACAGACGCCGCGTTGGGTAAGGCCGTGGTCACCAATGAAACAGTGCCGAATCCTGTCCGCCAGGGCCTGAATGTGGAGAGTGGTTTGAACGATGGTATCTGTGTACCGATTTTGTTCTTGTTTCTGGCCCTCGCCACGGGAAGGGTCGATGAAGGCGGCCCCTGGCAGTTGGCCATGAAGCTGGTCGTCGAGGAGATCGGCATCGGCCTGGCTGTCGGTCTGTTGCTCACCGTGCTGGCTGTAAGTCTGTTAAAGCTTGCCAAGCGGCGGAATTGGCTGACCGAAATCTGGATCCAGATTCCGATCGTTGCGCTGGCACTTGCCTGCTTCGCGACAGCTCAGTTGATAGGCGGCAGCGGCTTTATCGCCGCCTTCAGCGGAGGGCTTTTGTTCGGCGTCCTGGCCAAACAACACCGGGAAGAGTTTCTGCGCGCGGCGGAGGGCACCGGAGATATCATGGCATTGATCACCTGGGTGATCTTCGGCGCGGCAGTGGTAACCCTGGCAATAGGTAATTTCAGCTGGGTTATCTTGCTTTATGCCATTTTGAGTCTGACCCTTATCCGCATGTTGCCGGTGTTCTTTGCACTCGCCGGTTTGAGAGTCAACACCGAGGGTAAGCTCTTTATCGGCTGGTTTGGTCCCCGGGGACTTGCAAGCATCGTGTTTGCAGTCATTGTGCTGAACGCCAACCTGCCCAATGGCGGCACTCTCGCCATGACTGTGGTTTGCACCGTAATTCTCAGTATCATCCTCCATGGTTTGAGCGCCAATCCGTGGGCCGGGGGGTACGGTGAGCGTTCGCGAAGGGTTCAGGGAGATGCATCCGCAGGAGGATGATGCGTTGTTCTCGTACTCCTCCAAGTACTCGTGCTCGTCCTCGAAAATGCAAGTTAGTGATGAGGTGTTTCGGTATACTAATACGACACACTTTCTGAGTTAACTTTATAGATCGATTAGGGTATTACTCTTAAAACTAACCCAATAGTATATAAATTTATATCTAATACCTGAAAGGAGAGACACAAAATGGCTAAGGAAAAAGTGAAGCATTTGAGCGGCGTGTTGGCATCGGTTTTTGCCCACCACGGACACATTACCAAAGAAGAAGCCCAAGAAATAAGCGGCCTGGAGGATCATGAGTTTGATAAAGCATATGACAAAGGATCCAACATCGCTGATAAAGTCATGCAGCATGAAGGTGAAAAGATGGATAAATTCCTGGAGCATTTCGCTAAAGAAATTGATAAATATTTCGATCATTATGGCGGGAAGTTGTTCAAGTAAGTTTTTTTGAGCTGAAACTTGTTCATTACAAAGGAGAACCTGAGGATATTTTTCTTTTGTCCATCGAGAGTTGACGATAGGCAAAAAAACTGACGACGATGGGCTCCTGAACCCTTACAGCTGCGGTGTGTCGATCGGTCTGGTGGCGAGCCTTTAGAGTGAATTGTTCTGTGCTTTGAGCAATTCTATGCTTTTGAGAATATTTTTCTTATCCACCAACTGGTCAGTAACAAATTTATGCACAATGCTTGAAAGCAGGGTTTGATAAGGTAGACCCTCACGATCAGCACGTAATTTCAATTGTTCTATATCATGTGTTTTGAGCCGTAAACTAATGTTCTTTTTCTTATTAGCCTTTTGAATAATATTTTCAATTGATGCTCTTTTATTTTTACTGACAGTGGTCCAAGACTCTATGTTGTCTTCAATTGCTTGTTCAAATTTGTCTAGTTTTGACATCATGGTTTCACCCTGTGTATTTTTTCGATAATTTTCTACTCGGGTATGCAGTTTTTAAAACTATATTTGAATTTTCGTCAGTCAAGAAAGGCACAGTTTATATTCATTTAGATTAATTCTGTCAAGTTCTCATAATATTTTATGGCAAAACGTCTACGCCACCAGGACACAGAGGCGTAGGGATGAATATTAACCAAGGACAAAGAAGAGGAACTGCGGGAAGTTCTGGAACAATCCTAACCCGGGCAAGCCGGTCGGCGCGCAGCGGTGATCCCGTTTTATCGGGGAATTGAATATTGAAGATTGAAAATTGATCCGCCGGCGGAGTTGTATCGCTCTCCGAGGCGTAGGC
>JBAVYC010000422.1:0-2170 GCA_049698595.1 Desulfobacterales bacterium
GTCTTAATCTTGACCGGTTTGGCCCCCGGCCTGCCTGTCGAGCTGACGCCGTAGAACTTACCACCCTGCCACTGGCCCACTGTCCAGAATTTTTCATTGTTCTGATTCTTGAATTTTACCGGGCCGATAACCGTATCAAAAGAATTGCTTTTAAGGTAGGCAATGATGGCCTTACGATCTTTGGACCCGACGCCCTCGATAGCCTGTTCGAGAATCTGAAGGCTGGCATACGTGACTGGACTAGCCCAAGAATCGGGTGCCTTGCCCGTCACCTCTTTGTGTATCTTTATGTAGGCCTGCATCTCCGGCGTATCCGGATTGATCCCACCGGCCCCCAAAACACCTTCAGCCGATTTTCCGAACTTTCCGGCAAAAGCGGGAAATGCCGTCGCAACCGCGCTGTAATAGGCCTTCACATTCAATCCCTCTATCTTGGCCTGTTCTGCAAGCCCGAAAGTGTCCGGCGGATATGACCAGGCCACAAATGCGTCCGGGTTGGATGCCTTGGCACCCTTGACTACCGGCGAGAGATCCTGAGTGCCGAGGGGATAGGATTTGTCATAGACGATCTCGAATCCGGCCTTTTTGAAAATAGGGCGCCCGGCGTTGGCAAGTTCGATTCCAAAAGCATCCGCCACATTGACCATCGCCACACGATTGCCGATTTTTCCGTCATCCCGCATTTTTGATAGTATCTCGGCGACGGATCCGGCAAATGAGCTTGTGTCTCCTAGAGTGAAGAACATACTGGGATATCGCTTCGTCAACTCCGGAATCTTATCGGTGATCGCAGTCACAGCGATATTGGGGTAACCATACTTGGCAAAGATCGGAGCGGTAGCCAGAATCAATCCTGTTCCATAAGGCGGGATGATAAAATCCACCTTGTCCTGGGTTGCCATTCGTTGGACGTTCTTTATCGCCTCCCCCGGTGTGGTGCGATCATCATATTCCACCAGTTCTATCTTGGCCTTGCCACTCTTAAGCTGCAGACCGCCCCGGGCGTTGACCTGGTGAACCCAAAGCTTGATGTTCGGCCAATGCGTCACGGCTGTGCCACCGGCCAATGATCCTGTTTTTGCGGCCGATGCGCCGATTTTGATCACATCGCCGGCCATAGCGGAACCGGTCATAAAATGCACAGCCACAAAGACCAATAGCAGCATAATCATTTTAACAATACTCTTTGACATAATTTTTCTCTCCTTTCTTAAAATTGGTCTAAATGCATAGTCCTCCTCACTTTTATGAAATTCCTCAAATTACTTTGTCTTTAAGCCAACTGATCAGCAACATAGTCAAGACCCAGTTCACTCAGCTTCTCCCGGCTGGGTGCACCGGTCTTCACATCCCAACCTCTGGCGGTATAATACTCATCCAGCATCTGGGTCAGTTCCGCTTTACTGATGAAATGCCCTTTTGAAGCCCCCGCTTTCAGAGGCTCCGTCAAAAGCCTTTCGGGCAGAGTGTCATCGGCCCGAGTAAGTCCTTCCCGGGTGTTAAAGGCTCTCGCCAGGTTATTGATTCGCTCCCCTACCTGCAAAATGTCCTCAGGCGTATAGGTTAAACCGGTAACAGCCTCCATCAACGATGCCGTATTCTGAGCCGCGATACCGACGACGGCCATATCCAGCAGGAAGGCGCACATGGTGGGCGCATCGGTGGTGGCTGTGCGAATGTCCTGGTTCCACTTGGTGAGCTCGCCTTTGCCATCGGCTGTAAAGCGGTCCACTTCGCGGGGCACGGGGATGCCGAAGATTTCCTGGAAGGCGTAACCCCGGCAGTGGTCGGCACCGGTGTAGGATGTTGCAAAACCGAGTCCGTGGGCCTTGGCCCCGCGGACATCATAGGCGGGCAGTTCCAACCCTTTAACGTGCATGGCGTATTTCTCCGAGCCTTTCCCGATTTTTTCTGCGGCAATCCTAGATCCGTCTGCCAGCAGGCCGCCCAGCCCCTCACGATAGGCCATCTGTTTGAGGATGGCGATCATGGCCTCATCATTGCCGAAGTTCAGCTCGATGCCTCCGGTATCCTCCTTGCTCAGAATACCCTTTTCATATAGCTCCATGGCAAAGGCGATCGTCACACCGGAAGATATCGTGTCCAACCCGAGTTCATCAGCCAGACGATCGGCCGCAATGACAGCATCTATATTTTCAACCCCGGTGGC
>JBAVYC010000423.1:0-3799 GCA_049698595.1 Desulfobacterales bacterium
AGCCTGTGTTGTCCCCGATGACGTGCCCATCAGTTTATGTGATGTCATCCGGTTTCATCAGACGCTCATCTATTCGAACAAACCTGTCTTTGGCGGCGCATTTTCAATAGACGGGCTTCTGGCTGAAATAGAACTCTTGTCCGTCTTGGCGGGAGGGAAAGAGGAAATGAAAAAAAGACCGCGAGTCTTTATGGCTGCCAATCCTTCAGCCCCTCTGATGTGGACCCAGACTTCAGCCGGGAATTTGATCGACTGTGCCAAGAACGACATTCCCCTGATGATCATCCCGATTCCCCTGAGCGGCGGAACTACACCGGTGACTCTGGCCGGTACGATGGTTGAGCACACGGCCGAGTGCCTGAGCGGCATCGTCCTTAGCCAGTGTACTAAGACCGGCGCACCCATCATTTATGGCGGAGGCGCCACGGCTTTGGACATGCAGGAAGGAATCAACGCTGAAGGGGCAATCGAAACTAAGATGATGGCGGTTGCCAACAATGCGCAGATCGGGAAATATTTCAACCTCCCTACTGCCGCCAATTGCGGAAGAAACGATTCGGAGATGTTCGACGCCCAGGCGGCTACCGAATCCGGATTTGGAATGCTTCTGGGAGCATTAGCGGGTATCAACATGATCCGCGGTGTGGGTATGTTGGATCACGGCGGCGCCGTTTCAATGGAAAAAATGATTTACGATAATGAAGTATGCGGCATGATTCATAGACTGATAAACGGTATAACCGTTACAGAAGAAACCCTTGCCGTCGATTTTATTAAGGAGAACAAGTTCGATGCAGCGGGCATACTCGGATCCGGCCTTACATTAGATTGGTTCAGAAAGGAGCTGTTTGTCCCTTCCAAAGACATCATCGGCAGGACAAGCTACACTAAATATGTCGAAAATGGAAGCAGGGAGATCTTTATACGAGCCAGAGAAAAAAAAGGCCAAATCCTGAATACCTATAAAGCGCCGGCAATTGATAAGCACACGCTTGATGAAATGAAAAGAATACTCAGCGAATATGCGAATAAAAAAGGCGAAGAAATTCCAGAGTTCATATTCAACTATTAAAAAGGAAAATAATTGATTACTGCTAAAACCTGGAAAAACGGATTTGCAAACGGTCTTAAGACCTCTTTTCTGCTTTTGAAGGTTATTATCCCCGTTTTCGCCTTGATAAAGGTCTTGGAACATACGCCCGTTATCGGCTGGATTTCGCAATTTTGCGACCCGCTGATGCGTTTTGTCGGGCTGCCCGGGGAGGCCGCCCTGGCGGTTGTGACGGGCATGTTTCTCAATTTTTATGCAGCCCTCGGAATTATTGTCGCCCTTAGTTTAACCCCATGGCAGATAACGATCATTGCCGTCATTCTTTCCTGCTGCCACGAACTTGTGATTGAAACCGCCATCATAAAAAAAACCGGTATCCGCGCCGGGCCCATTCTGGGCATTCGCCTGGCCACAGCTCTTGTGGCCGGCGTTACATTGAACTTATTCGGGAAAATGGCTTTGTGAAGAGGTAAAAGGATTGGATTGGCAGGTTATTTTACAGGAAATATCTACGGGAGGCGCTCGCATAGCCGTTTTGGTTCCGGCAATCATCATACCCTTGATGATTGTTTTAGCGCTATTAACAGACTCGCGTCTGCTGGACCGCGGAGTTGATTATATCCAGCCGTTTATGCAGCGCCTCAATCTATCGAGCAGAGCAGCCTTTCCGCTGCTGGCAGGCTTTTTTTTGGGCATTGTCTTCGGCTCGGGGGTTATCATATCTATTGCCAACGATGGTACCCTGACCAAAAGAGATTTGATTCTGGTCCTCGTTTTTCTGGGTATCTGTCACAGTATAGTTGAAGATACCCTGATATTTGCCGCGCTGGGGGCCAACTGGTGGGTTTTGCTCAGCTGCCGGTTTGTTCTGGCAGTTTTAGCGGCGTTTGCCGTTTCATTTGTGTTGCCCCCCCGGCCGGACGCGGTAAAAATTAACTGACAACCGACTGAGTCATACGCCCGACAGTGTGGTCTACGCGAATGATTTTGCAGATTGGTGATGCCAAATTACAAAGAATTACGGTAATCCCAATCTGACAAAAAACGCCGGCGTGATCAGATAAAGTCGGCACATAAATGGGTGTTGTAAACATTGATTTTCCCCAATCCCGGAATTTCAGGGCGTGATAGAAGAATTTCGCTCCTGGTATTTTCTTAGCAATTCGCTCAGCTTTGGCTGGTGGTTGCGGCACATCTTCTGCACCGACAATCACAAGGGTTGGCGTTTGGATCTTGTCCAGTTGATTGTAAACGCTGTCTCGCGTAAAAATACCTTGACCAAATTTATACATGACGAGTCGATTGTTGGCCACAAATCGGCGTCTCCATTCTCTTGCCTCATGAGTGCGTGCCGGGTCATTTAAAAACTTGCTGGCAAAAAATATTGGCATTATTGGCCCAATCAATGGGGTAACTTTAAACCGCACGTAATCAGCTTGGAGATCAGGTTCGCTCAGGCAGATGAAGCGTCGCTTCAGGTCAGGTGGTGATGATAATCAGAAGGCTTAAATATCCACTGTTGCCCGCATCGATTAAAATCGTGGTTCCGGTTGGGCCGACAATTAAGGTGGAATCTCCCTGGCCCACATTTATATGGTGTATTTCGAGAATCTGACAGAATGCTTGGGATGAAAAAACCACTAAAATAAGCACTCCAATTGCCATTAAAATCCGCATCTCATCTTGCTCCAGGAATAAAAACAAAAAACCCCATCACCATCACCGGAAACAGGGTCTTATCATCCATTCATTTGCTCTCCCTTTTGATTAAAGGTTGAAGCCAATAATTCTAAGGTATTGCAAAAAATGGTACAATTTCTATGTAAATTCAAGCAGAATATGGATATCTGCCGATGTTCCTAAATTCAATCATTTTTGTCAGCCCTGAAAGGTATTTTTATTATCCAAATCCTGCCAACCGCCCTAATCGGCCTGCGGAGCACTTCCGGGCCCATAAAATTTAATATTCGTGAAAGTAACAAATAGAAACTTATAATTTTCTTGGAATTATACCCTTTATGCATCATATATTATATCGATAGTAAATTCATTCCGAGTATAATAGAGAAAGATATGAACAATCCGTTCGTTTAGGGCGAACTATGGGACATCCGTGAAATAGTGACATTCTTCAATTTTTATTAAATGTAATCATTTTGCCTCGCCAAGTAATAATCTAATGGGCTTCCAGCCAATTGACACCGACACCGACCTCAACAACTAACGGAACTTCCAGGGTAATGACCTGTTCCATTTCCTGCTTGACCAGCGAAACGATGATTTCTTCTTCATGATAAGGCGTATCAAAAACCAGTTCATCGTGGACACTCAGTATCATTTTTGTCTTTAATCTCTCTCGCTGCAGCCGTTTTTGAATTGCATTCATCGCCAGTTTGATAATTTCTGCAGCAGTCCCCTGGATGGGGGTATTCACCGCTGCACCTTCTGCCATGCGTCGGTGCAGACCCCGTCCATTGATGGCCGGCAGATATCGGCGCCGTCCCATCAGGGTTTGCGCATACCCTTCTTTTCTGGCCTGATTTAGAAAATGCTCTTGCAGGGTATGAATCGTTGCATACTTTTGAAAATATCGTTCAATGAAACCTTTCGCTTCCGTTTTAGAGGTGTGTGTAATCAAAGACAAGCGTTCTGGGCCCATGCGGTAAATCAGTCCAAAATTAACCTCTTTGGCCTTGGCGCGCATCTCCCGGGTGACGCCAGCTTCCGGAACTTCAAAAATGGTCGCTG
>JBAVYC010000424.1:0-4215 GCA_049698595.1 Desulfobacterales bacterium
TTGCAGAATTGATGAAAAAGGATCGGGAGATCGATATGGCGGAACTTGACAAGGCGTGGACCGCGGCCAACCCCGAAACTTGAAAAAAGTCGGTTAAGTTGCCGAATTGCTGGAATCGGAAAACACATAAAAAAATTAACTTAACGAACACCGACGACAATGGACTGGTCGCTGAAGCGCATTTCGACATTGATCGAACCCGTTGGAATATTATCTATGGGTCAACCCGGTTTTTTGAACACATTGGAATGCACCTCGTTTTTGATCTCATCAGTTTTCAAGTGAAAATTGTTGCAAAGAAATAAAGAATTCAATGGCAAAAATTGAAAACCGGCACCAGACTCGATTGTTCGATGCCGGTTTTTTAATTATCGACCAAGATTCAAAAGCCTGTCTCGAATTTAATATGCACACGTGCATTTAACTAAATTCGCGGTTAGCTGAGGAGCCGAAAATGAAACTCGGTTGGACAGAGAAATGGTTGATCAACAACCCTTTGCGTGAGTTCGTCCAGAAGGTTTTTGAGGGGCGGCAATTGTTGCGTATGGGTGGAACCGCATACAGGGCAAAAGCCCTTGAAATTGGTTGCGGCAGCGGCAACGGTATCGATCTACTGTTGGGCTCTTTTAAGGTCCGTGAAGTCGATGCCTTTGATATTGATTTTGATATGCTTAAACGGTCAAAAACAAGACATAGCTTGCGATCAGATGCCGTTAAACTGTGGGTTGGGAACACCCGCCAAATCCCGATAACCGACGCAACTTATGATGCGGTTTTTGATTTTGGCGCCCTGCACCATGTCCACGATTGGCAATCCGCGCTTTTAGAAATACACAGGGTGATCAAACCTGGTGGCAGATTCTATATTGAAGAAATCACGCGTCAATTTATTGTTCATCCTGTTTGGCGCAGGTTATTAGATCATCCACAGGAGAATCGTTTCGATCGTCTGGAACTGGTTGAAGGTCTTCAGGCGGCGGGCTTCGCGGTTCGTCGGTCACATCAATTCGCCGGGCTTTTTATCTGGTGTGTGGCCGATAGAACATCTGAACATGAGAATAAATGATTGCCTTCTAAAACGCTATAATATTAATAAACATGGAGGATACATTCATGAAAAAGGCTCGAAAGGTTCTTGTTGCTATTGTCATATTGAATATCTACTTAAGTCTAGTATCTTGGTCAGATATAACTTCTGCAGTGATGGAAACTGCCGAGCGCATACTAATTGATTTCAATAATACCGCTGAAAAGGAAAATTGGCAGATTATCAACGATGATGTTATGGGGGGCGTTTCGCAAAGCGAGATCATCTTCAATGATACCGGCACAGCCACTTTTCAGGGAAGGATCTCTCTGGAAAATAACGGTGGGTTTGCTTCGACTCGAAGCAAATCTCATTCGTATCGACTAGGCGGCTATATCGGACTTGATTTGCGCATAAAAGGTGATGGGAAAGATTATCAGCTTCGAGTAAGAACGGATAATCGTTTGGACGGAATTTCATACCGGTATCGTTTTGCTACTCAGCCTGAAACCTGGATGAATATTCGTGTCCCTTTCAGCGAGTTCGATCCGGTCTTCCGGGGGCGCATTCTGAGCAATGTATCGCCCATCTCGCCTGAACAGATCCAGCAGGTCGGATTTCTGATATCCGATAAACAAGCTGGTAAATTTCACATTGAGATTGATTGGATCAAAGCATATAAATAGCCAATGGAAGGTTAACGAAATGAAAAAGCCGGCAAAAATGAAGATTAGGGTACGACAGCCACAAATACTCAAATTATAGATTGCTCTATCAATTCTACAAATATATGACAACAGAGACACGCTAGATTGCGCAGCCTAAATTCTGAGCTTGCCTAAAAACTGTAGCCAAGGCCAATGGCCGTGATAAAATTGGAGGATTCATAGAAGTCAATGTTGGATTCTGCTCTAAAAAAAGCATTAAACCAGTCGATTCTAAAATTTTTGAATCCGAGTGGGTTTTTATAACCTAAGATTGCAAACAGCCCCGGGTTGATATCCCGGCGGGTTTTATCGAATACCGGATGCGTCTTGTCATACCATTGGGTCCTTAGCGAAGCGTTGACACTGGCCTGCAGCTGCTTGCCAAAATATAAAAATGATAATTGTGGGGCCAATCCATGAAAGCTGTTGGCATCGCCTTTAGCATCGCCCCGGGTGTATCTCAAAAGAGGCGCTAACCGCATACGGGGAGCTATTTGAAATGAATATTCAGCGGTGACGCGGTGAAAATGAGCATCGCGATCAAGGTCATCCAAGTCATCCGGCGATAGAGTACTGTCGGGTTGCGATAACAGAAAGGTGCCGCTATTTTCATCGTCCAGCTTTTGTCGGACCCAGCCGTATTTTAAGGTTAAACCGGAGCCCATGATATTCTCGGCCGCCAGCTTGATGCCATAAGAGTTGAGATCTGTGCGTTTACGATTCTGGCCGATGACAAATGGGTCTTCCCACCTTTTTTGCTCAAGCGGCGTCATTGGTATGACGGATGCCCGCAGACCCGTGCCGTTCGGCAAAACGTGCCGGGCGCCGGCTTCTACCGGGAATTGACCCTGGGCCACGTTTTCCGGCAGAACACCCAGGAAAAGCTGGGTACGCTTTTCGGCAAACGTATATCGGACGAGTCCAAGGGGAAACGGCCTGAACTTGCCGACGCGCTTGCCGGACTCATCCAGAGAGTCGGTTTTCCGGTTGTCGCTGTCGGTGCTCAGTTGTGAGTTGGTGCTGATATAAGCGCCGAGTATCTCTAAATAGCCTGAAAAACCGGATGTGCGCGGCAGGGGTTCCTGAGCGTTAGCCAAGCCCGCTGTCAGGCACACGCAAATCACGATCGGCATGATACGGTGAGCAGTCATTCTAGATCCCCGGATTTATTCGGTGCCGCTGGGTCGAATTCACGGAGTCGTTTTTTCTGCCGCATTTCATCCTGGCGCATGGGCATGGCGTCGATCAGGGCAAAAATGTCCGCTAATTGCGTTGGTTCCCGTCGGTTCAGCTTGATTCCACCGTCTTTACCCACCAGGATGACAGCAAATCTGCCCCGCTGCACATCAAATTTATCGCGCAGCTTTTGGCCCGCTTGGGGATCGAGATAATTCGTGTTCATACTGGACGGACCGGACTCAAGAATTTCAAATACCACCAGGTCGCGATCTGCTGCTTCTGTCTTCTGAGCCGCAAGTGATTTATGCAATGCTTCAAACAACGGGTGGTTGCGATTTGGGGCAAAAAGAAACAGCAGGCGATTTTTCCACTGAAATTGGTCCAAATCCAAGGGCATCGCCATTGCATTTCGGCTGATACCTGGTAATATCGCAGAAATAGCCATCGCCAAAAGGATTGTTTTGAACATGGTAATAAAATCCCCTATAAATAAACCGTCGGAGAGGCGCTTCTGTAAAAAGACCTCAGATTGTCTCCGAACAGGCTTTAAATCTCCCGGAGACATATCATGCTTTGGACACAATGTCGCTTAATAAAAAAGAGATGTCGAAGCAAAAAATCACTTTAGGACTGTCAATGCACCGCCCGGAAATGGTACCCTTTCTTGCAGATTGGATGAAGCGACATGACGCGGTTGTGTTGGAGGAGCCGCCCGATGAGAGTTTCGAACAAATGTTGCAGGGGACACTTGCGGTGGATGATTACATACAACAGCTGGACGTCGAATACCCTGCCTTTAGCCGGGATATGTGTCATCAGCTGCGAAGGCTTCGAGCAGAGGGGAAAAACATCCTTCAAGTGGAGCCGTTTTTAGAAATACTGATAGGAATCCATGAGTTTTTTGCTGAAGGTCATCGCCCGGATGAGTTGGATCCAGAGTCAGCACTGTATCCGGTTTATCTGGCGGAGCGGAATGCTACTGGTGCGCTATTGGCCTATTACCAAATCGTCATGAGCGGATCGTTCGAGGCGTCTATCGAGGCCATCAAACAATTTGCACGGCTGGATGCGGCCCGCTTTCGCTTGCGAGATTCTTTGCGCGCCCAAGCATTGGCGCCGCTGATTAAAGAATATCCCTCCGTTTTTATAGAGGCCGGGGTGATACATTACCCTCTATGGCGCCTGTTACGTCGACAAGTGCCGCCGTATCATCGCGTGCAATTGATATTTATCGCTGATGCCGCTCTACATACGCTTGGCAAAAAAGGTCATTTGTTCGGGCCGGGTGATCTGTTGACGCTG
>JBAVYC010000425.1:0-5060 GCA_049698595.1 Desulfobacterales bacterium
AAGTCTAAATCCTTTTTCCGGGCACCGTTGTTCAATGCTTTCTGAACGGCAATCCCCTGCAGCAGCCATTGCCAGGCGATGGTAATAATACCAAAGAATTCAAGATAGAGGGTCGCGTCCGCCAGAAAGGCTTCCGGCCCGTCTTGCCCGGCAATCGATATGAGATGCTGAGTGACTTCCTGCAACTTTGTCTGTGATTCGTTAAGCCCATTGGCAAATTTTTCAAGAACCTCAAATTCCCTGGCAGCGGCTATCGTATCGCGCACTTCATTAATATACAGCAGGAACGCCTGACCGTTATTCATGATGACTTTTCTACCCAGCAGATCCATGCCCTGGATCCCGGTGGTGCCCTCATGGATGGGATGAATCCGGCAGTCGCGGTAATATTGTTCCAGTGGGTAATCATCGCAATAGCCGGAGCCGCCCAGACACTGCAGTCCCTGGCTGATGGACTGAATCCCCATCTCCGAGGGGTAGCTTTTGGCAACCGGGGTTAAAATTTCCAGCAGAAGGTGATGTTTTTCCTTAGTCTCGCCGTCCAGCACCTTCTGAAAATCAACGAGTTTGCTACAGTGCATCAGAAGCGATTGGGCACCTTCAATGACCGCACGCTGGAACAGCAGCATGCGTTTAACGTCGGCATGCTCAATGATAGGAACTGGCGGCAAATTGGGATCTTTATGGGATAGTTTCCGCCCCTGAAGACGGGTTTTCGAATAGTCCAGAGCTGCATAGTAGGCTGCCGTGGCCATCGCCGCGGCCCCCATGCCGACACCGATGCGGGCCTCGTTCATCATCTGGAACATGCATCTTAATCCGCTGTGGGGCTCTCCGACCAGCCAGCCACGGCAATCATTTTTATCGCCGATACTCAGCTGTACAATCGGGCAGCCCCGATAGCCCAGTTTGTGATAGACACCGGATGCAGCGACGTCGTTGGATACGAGGGTCCCATCGGCCGCGATGCGCTTTTTGGGAACCACAAACAGCGAGATCCCTTTTACGCCGGCCGGCGCCCCGGTAATTTTGGCCAGCATCAAATGCACGACATTATCGACCCCGTCATGATCACCGGCGGATATAAATACTTTTTGTCCTTTGATCAGATAATGCCCGCTATCCGTCGGCTCGGCCATGGTGGTGATGTCCGCCAAAGAAGAGCCGGCTTCCGGTTCGGTCAGCGCCATGGTGCCCTGCCATTCACCGGCGCGCATTCTGGGTACGTAAGTATCATATAATTCTTTGCTGCCGAAAGACTCAATCAGGTGGGATGCGCCAAACGTCAGGCCGGGGTAGGCATTGGCGGAATAGTTGGCGGCCGCAAATATAAATTCACAAATGTCGGCCACCATACTTGGCAGCTGTTCACCGTCCTGATCAATGGGAACCCTGCTGGAGATCCAGCCGCCTTCACCGAACTCTTTCATGATGGCCTTGACGGATGGATGGACCTTGACTTCCCCGTTGACCAGTTCGGGCTGATTTCTGTCCATTTCCTCAAAAATAGGAAACAGCAGATCCTTGCCCAGCTTGACGGCCGCCTTCAGAACCATGTCGAACATCTTACGGTTGTGTTCGCTGTAGTATTCATATTTCGTCAGTGATTCAACATCGAAAACTTCGTAAAGCAGAAATTTAATATTGCGTTCGCTTACAAACTTCGCTGCCACAGTTACCTCCCATGTTCCTACGGAATGTTAATGATTATTAGTTGATTGGGTTGATTAAGTCTGTTGAGATGATTGGTTGATTGAGTTGATTGGGTTGATTAAGTTGATTAAGTTTATTGAGTAGATTGGGTTGATTGAGTAAATAGGATTGATTGATCAAGCGTCTCGACTTAGTGAACCTAATCATCTATTCAACCTTAAAACTTAATCAACCAATTAACCTATTCAACTCAATCAACCAGTGACTTAGTCAACTTAATCAACCAATCAACTTAGACAACCCAATCACCCCTCATTTTTTCCCGCTTTCCACTCTATGCACTATGCGCTTCGCCCTATGCCCCTATTTTTTACCGTAGTTATACCACCCTTTGCCGGTTTTTTGGCCGTACTCGCCGCGACAGTACTTTTCGACGACACTCGGACTGGGCAGGTGTCTGACATCACCGGTTTCGCGGAAGGCTTCCATTCCCATGATGTAGGTCAGATCGATGCCTGTCAGGTCCATCAGGCGAAAGGTCCCCATGGGATGCCCGGCACCGAAAACCTGGGCTTTGTCGATGTCCTCCATGCTGGCGACACCCATTTCAAGCAGCCAGAGGGCTTCACGGGTGATGGCGCCGAAAATGCGATTAAGCAGGAATCCGTCGACTTCTTTTTTCAGGTGGACCGGCACCTTCTCGAGCTTTTCGCAGAGCGTCATGGTTATTTCGCGGGTTTCGTCGGATACGTGGGGTCCCTGAACGACTTCCACCAGTTTCATCACGAGCGCCGGGTTGAAGAAATGCACGTTGAGGACCTTTTCCGGTCGGTTGGTGGCGTCGGCAATTTTTGAGCTGATGATGGCCGAGCTGTTGCTTGCCAGGATCGCATGGGCTGGTGCCATCTTGTCCAGATCGGCAAAGATCTTGCGTTTGAGGTCCAAAATTTCTAGGACGGCCTCGATGACATAGTCCGCATCTTTAACGGCTTCTGCCATACTGGAAGTAAACGATATTCTCTCGCGGGCGGCTTTGGCCTGCTCTTCGGTCAAGCGCCCTTTTTTGACGCGGCCTGCCAGGTAGGTGTCGGCGAAGTTTTCCGCTTTGTTGAGAATTTCCGTGTTGATGTCGGTGCACACGGTTTTGTAACCATGAATAGCACACAGCATTGCGATCTGATGTCCCATGTTGCCGGCGCCGATAACGGCCATGTTTTTGATGTCGTCGATGTTCATGTCTTGATTCCTTTCTTTGGTGTTTTTATTTGTTATGGCCACAGACCCACACAGACAAACACAGACATAACCAAAAGTTTATTCAGCTTAGAGCATTCCGCTCTATTGTACGAAGGCCTAACTGAATGCAAATGCGTTTTCATCCCAACCAACAACACCCCACTGCGCTAATGTATCTGGAATCTATTGCATATCCGAGTCATCATGCCAACGGCAAGCAACAATTAGGGATATATATGTCTGTGTTTGTCTGTGTGAGTCTGTGGCTACTAAAAATCCGTTGAACCCTATAGGCTCATTCAATTACCGCCCGGGCATTGCTTAATACGACGGATCTGTCTGTTCGGGCCTGAATAATATATCCGTCGCCTGATTTCCATCCTTCGGTTGTCAAGGTATCACCCGGATAAACGACATCCGAGAAACGGGCGCTGAATTCTTTCAGGCGGGCGACATCTCCAGCGAGCCGTTTGTTGACGATGGCGCGGGTTGCAAAACCATAGGTGCAGAGGCCGTGCAGGATCGGTTGGTCAAAGCCGCCCCTTTTAGCTGCTTCCGGATCGAGGTGCAGGGGATTATAGTCGCCGCTCAGTCTGTATATGACCGCCTGATTATCAGCAACTTTTTCGGAGATGCTGAAGTCCGGTTCTACGCCCTCAGGCGGAACAATTTTTTCGGCTTTTGGTCCGGGATCTCCGCCGAATCCGCCGGCACCCACATAAAAGATAGACCATTCAGCTTCGTACAGGTCTTTATCGTCTTCGGTCCGGCCCTTAATTCGAACCCGATAGACAGCACCTTTGCCTTTGTCGTAGATATTCAAAACTTCTCCCACCTGAATGATCTTGCCTTCCGGCGCAAGCGGTCGTGAAAGCCGGATAACCTGTTCGCCGTGAAGCATCAGTGACCATTCCAGATCGTCACCGAGCCGCGGGAAGGCTCTCATAGCCGGCACAACACAAAAGCTGGGTAGCACTTTTAAACCGCCGGGGGCATTTTCATATACGAACGTAAGGTTTTTTGCATCGGCACCGACGCCGATGTTGTATAGCACAACATCTTGCCAGGTGTATTCAAAAACGATTGGTTCTGTTTTGGTACCGATAACAGATAGATCTACTTTGGACATATATTGCCTCTTTGTTATTATGGACTTAAATTCTTATACCGTATTTGTATCAAAATCTTGGTTTCAGGTGTCGGGTTTCAGGTGTCAGGAAAGAGAAACGAAAGCGCTGACATCTTATATGAAACTTCATTTCAAAAGTTGGAGTTGGTTCTATCCTTGGCCACTTTGCATTTTGTAGGTTGGGTTGAGTCTACTCCAAGCTTTGTTGGGTTTCGTTGCACTCAACCCAACCTACATTTTGCCGGTGTTATTGCGAATTGCGAAACCCAACAACGGCCGATTTAGGAACCGAGCCCCAAAAGTTTCTTTCTCGATTAGACTGGCCGCTGCTCACACTATCGGCTGGGTTGACACCTGACACCTGAAACCGATATTTCCCGAAACCCTGGTTATTGGATATCTTCCGGAGCCCTTTTAGCCTTTATCACCACCGCCGGTTTCGTTCGATTCGAATATTTAAAATCAACGGCGTCTTTATTATGACCGTATTTTTTCTGCAACTCGATCAGGGGTCCGGCATCGAGGGCCCGGACCGGACAGGCTTCGATGCAGTCCGGCAGCTTGCCTGCCAGGTGTCGATCCAGACAGTAATGACATTTGCGCATTTTGGCACCCTCATCGGGGCCGAACTGCGGCGCGTCATACGGGCAGGCTTTCTGGCACTTGACGTCACATTCTTTGTTGCCCAGACAGACGTCACTGTCCACAAGCACGATCCCATCTTCGGCGCGCTTGGTTATGGCATCCACCGGGCAGGCCGTCGCGCAAACCGGTTCTGCGCAGTGCCAGCAGGGAGCGACCGTGTAGCTGACGAATGGTTTCGGAAACTTTCCCTTTTCGGTATAGAGAACCCGCATCCAGTTTTCCGGTCCGGCGGGTATATCGTTCCAGTCCTTGCAGGCCACGCGGCAGGCACTGCAGCCGGTGCATCTTGTCTGATCGAAATAGAATCCTATTTGCATTGTTTAGTCTCCATTTTAGCTTTAATTATTCACCGCCCGCTTCGCTCGAGGCGCAGAGGACGCAGAGTTTTTTAATACTA
>JBAVYC010000426.1:0-2450 GCA_049698595.1 Desulfobacterales bacterium
GCCGCTCATCTGGCCCGTATCAATTTTGGAATTCGACGTTCGGCGGCCCTGGGTTCCATCGTGTTTTTACGTATGATCGATGCCTGGATTATTCTGATGCTGGCATCCCTGGCTTCCTGGATGTTGTTTGCGAACCGACTCCCCCCTGCGGTCATCTGGAGTCTGGTTGGCGGCGGGATTATTGCTGTAGGGGCAACATCCGTCATGCTGGTGTTCTTTTTTTTCAAAAAGAAGCTTCCCGGCTGGATACCGGCCAAGGTCCAGCAAATGATCGATGCGTTTCAGACCAGCATGTGGCCCCGGCCCAGGGAAATAATCCCGATTGCACTTCTAACAGCGGTTATCTGGTCCCTGGAGGCGGTCTGGATTTTCGCATTGACCTTGGCCTTCGGTTTGCACATTGGTTTGGCCGAAGTGGTTTTTCTAACCATGATACCGCTGCTGGCCTCCGCCTTCCCGATCACGCCATCCGGGGCCGGCGTGGTGGAAATCACCCTCTTCAGCTGTTTGCGCGTGGTGGGGATATCGATGCCGATCGCCGGATCGTTGACCGTCGTCAACCGCTTTATTGACTACTGGCTCCATATCGCTTTGGGTGTCCTGACCTGGGCCGCCCGACGTCTGATCGGGCTGCGCACCTGGCGCGACGTGCCGCTGAAAGAAGACAAAGAAACTGACTCGGCTGAAATATCTACCGACCGCAAGATGGTGAATTGAAATTACACGCCCTGAAATTTTGTTTTTGTGCCTTTTTGCGGCCATATCAACCATCAATCATTAAAGGAAAATAGCTTCATGGCACTCATCGGCTCCGTACCTCGAAGATGTGTGAATCTTCCGCCGGGAAGTTTAAGAACGCTGGTCAGCTCCGTTTTAAGCAAGACCGTGCAACAAGGACCAGCCATCGATGAATTCTACACAAAATTCGCACAATGGCTGGGGGTGTCCCATGTATTGGGGGCAGCTTCCGGCCGGTCGGCATTTCAACTGGCACTGGGGGCATTGGGTCTGGAAAAAGGCGCAGAAATCATTTTTCCGGCATTTACCTTTCCGGTCATCCCCCTGGTTGCGAAAATGCTCGGTTATCAACCGGTATTCTGCGATGTCGATCCGCAGACCTACAATTCCGGCCCCGAGCATGTTGAGCCCAAAATCACTGAAAAGACCGGTGCCATTCTGGCTACCCATCTTTTCGGCCAGCCCTGTCCCATCCGTGAATTGGCGGATCTGACCCGCCAAAGAAATATTCGGCTTTTGGAAGACTGTGCCCATGCCTGCGGCGTCAGGGTCGATGGCCAACCGGTCGGATCTTTCGGAGACATCGGCATATTCAGTTTTGCGGAAGGCAAAAATATGCCGTGTTTCGGCGGGGGAGCGATTGCCACCTCCGATGCTGAGATTGCACAAAGGGCCGTCGACATACTGTCTGAATCACCGATGCCGACACAAAACGCCATCACGAAAAATGCCTTTTCGATCTGGCTGAAATGGCTGCTGACCCGCCCTTTTATTTTCGGTATAACTGCGTATCCGGCCCTGCGCCTGAAACTTCTGCTGGGACAACCGCTAATGGATTCCGCCGTCGGTGATGAACTGCTCGAAGATTTTAAGCGATCAAACCCGCGCGTCCATGGCATGTCCAATCTCCAGGCGGCCGTCGGACTGCTGCAGCTCAAGCATATCGATGAATTTAACGAAGGTGCCCGCCGCAATGCCCGCATTCTGACCGAAAATCTGGGCGAGGTGCCGGGTATCGAGGCTCCGGATGCGGTTGAAGGGGACCACATTTACGTCTACTACCCCCTGAAAGTGGATCCCGCGAAACGTGACGACCTGCGTCATTATCTCTTGAGACGGGGTTTTGATTCAAAAACTTCCGACATGTCCGACTGTACGCCATTGATGACTTTCCGGGATCCGGAGCAAGCCGAAAATAATCAAACCACATCCCGCGAGGCCTCCATCCTGGAAATTTGCGTTTATCCGGTGATTGCCCAGGACAAAATGCGCCGGCTGGCCCAGGACATCCGCGCCTGGGCGGGGTTGCCGGCAATATAACCGGTGACCGAACGAAAACTCGGCCGGTTTGATTTGTTGGGGTCTCACCTTCAGAATCATGTATCACTAGAAGCTTGGCGTAGGTTGGGTAGAGGAACGAAACCCAACAAAAGATCTCCAGATCTCAACCCAACTTACCAGATAATGAGCTTTACCTTAGGTAGGAATTAACAAGTTTGCAGCCTGTAAATTTTCGGACTACGAATGAGGACCCAATTCACCAATGGCAATTTTAGAAAATATCAGCGTAAGTTTAAGTCTGGATAAAGTTCGGGGAAGACTTCACATGAAACCGGACAGTGATATGAATCAAGTCCGGACCCTCGTCGACACCGTTCAGCAACTCATTGAACCCAGAGCCATTTACAACGTCTGCTATATCGAAGCAAAGT
>JBAVYC010000427.1:0-3493 GCA_049698595.1 Desulfobacterales bacterium
CTGAAAGATTTAAGAGAAAGAAATTAAATGAATGTTTTCATGGTATATGTCCGGGATGAAGATTACTATCAAATGCTGCCGCAGGAGTTGGGGGGGTCAGAGCCTGACGACGCGCGCGTCAAGGTGATGGCGTTTCCCCCCTTAGGCATTGAAACCCTGGCTCCGGCCGTACGTCAACATGGTCACCGGGTGCGGATGTTCGATACCTGTCACCCGCGGATGAAGGCCGAGCAAATTGCTGAAGCCGTTGAAGCCGAACGGCCGGATGTCATCGCACTCTCATTTCTTTCCACCACGACTTACCCGCCAACCAAAATTATGGCCCGGCGACTCAAAGAAGCCGCACCGCATACACCGGTCATCCTGGGAGGCGTTTTCGCCTCCGGCAACGCGGACTTTATCTTAAAAGACTGTCCCCATGCGGACTGTATCGGGGTCGGCGAAGGTGAAGAACTTTTACCTGATTACCTGGACCATCTCGCTGATCCGGGCGCGGTGGCCGGTCTGGTCTGGCGCAAAGGCAACGAGGTTATTCGCAATGAACCGCGCGCCCTTATCCGGGATCTGGATCAGTTTCCCTACCCGGATCGGGACAGTCTGCCGATCGATTATATTGAATCTTTGCCCCTCGATGTCCCGGCGGTGCTTTCCCTCGACAAATTTTGCACCATTCAGACCTCGCGGGGCTGTCCTTACGGCTGTATATACTGCGATATTCCTGCGCTGTCCGAAGGCAAATGGCGCCATCGTTCGGCGCAACATGTCCTGGGAGAAATGCAGCAGCTCAATGACGCGGGTTACCGCTCGATTTATCTCACGGATGATCACTTTTTGCTCAAGCGCACCCGCATCAGCGAAATCTGCCATGGGATTATCGACCGCGGGCTTGAGTTTACCTGGGGCTGTGAGGGGCGGGTGGATTCGGCGGCTGTCGACCAACTGCCGATCATGAGCAAGGCCAACTGCACCTTTTTAGCGTATGGAATCGAAGCCGGGACCCAAAAGGTTCTCGACCGGCTCAATAAAAACCAGACCCTGGAGCAGATCGAATATGCGGTCAACGAAGCCAAGCGACACGGGATTGAGCGCGCCCATGGCTTTTTTCTGGTGGGCGCGCCCGGCGAAACAGTTGACGAAATCATGGAGAGCTTTCGTTTCGCAGCCCGTTTGAAATTGGATACCTTTGGTTTCAACCGGCTGTGCGTTTATCGGGGCACACCCCTGTGGCAGGAATATATCGACCGCGGAATCATCGACGATGAGCGCGACTGGCACAAATGGTTCAAATGCTCTGACATCGACCCTACCATCCTGCCGGGCGAGGTCATCAATCGGGCGCGCATGAAAGGCTTTGCCTTGCTTTTCGCACGCCGGATTGTCGGACGCCCCATTCAAACCTACCGGCTGGTGCGGACCTTCGGCCGCTACATGAAGGCATCCGACATCTTCAATTTTCTCTCCGCACCGTTCCGCAAACGGGCGCTGTCCCGCAAACCCGAGCTTCCAGCCAGGATGATCGACCTTGGCCTGGAAGCGCCCGAACGCGAAACCGTCTCGGTTGGATGATCCTATCGGGGATAGGGCGTTTCAATCACTTCGCTAAAAAATCTAAAAATATCGCCTGTCGCCCAGTCTACCGGCCCGATAATTTTTTTGATGAGATTTCCCTGCTTGTCGATAATGAAGCTTTCCGGGATGCCGGTAATCCCATAAACCGCTTTAATAGCGCCTTCAGAATCGATTAAAGCCGGGAATGTCAGGTTGGATTTTTTCATAAAAGGGGCGACCGCTTTGAGCCCCGGCTCGTCTATGCTGACAGCCAGGATTTCAAAATTTTGCCCTTTGAATTTCTGGTAAAGTCTTTGCATAGACGGCATTTCCTCGACGCAAGGCGGACACCAGGTCGCCCAAATATTGAGGAGCACCACTGTTCCTTTGTAATCGGAAAGGCTGACCATTTTCCCATCAAGCCCGGGAAACGTGAAATCAGGTGCCGGCATGTTATCCTTGATCGCGACCTGATTTGAAAATTTAAAAGCTGAATCATTCAACTTTAGCGAAAGTATGATCACCAAAACCGTGACCGCCACAAAAATTAAAACCGCCATCGGATAGTTAAAATCTTTTTCTTTCCTTAATCTCGTTGTTTCGCTTGCCATAAAAATCACAGTTCCTTCAATATTTGCTCTGCCTGGCTCAGTGACATTTCTGCGCCTTGCCCCCGGTGGCCTTCTGCAACCGATCCATATAACGGCCCCAGATGCCTTTGCGCTTTTGGGGTTTGGGATCCAGAAACTTTTGAGGATTTTCCTCAAAGGCCTGGCGACAGCCCTCGGCGCAAAAGTAGTATGTTTGCCCTTTGATGGTAGTTAAAATATCGGTCAGGCCGGTGATTACCGCCATGCCGCAAACCGGATCGATAACCTTTGGGGTTGTATTTTCTTTTGTATTCATCGAACAATCTCCCTACTAACATTTATTCGTGCGGTTTCGCAAGCAATCGCCTGCCTTAAGGGTTTTTGAGGGCAGACCCTTGTGGTTGTACCCATGTCCGGTTGATAAGGTGTTTCCTCTTTTGACATAATCAAAGCAACGACTATACCAACCATTCTTATCAACATAAGGATTTTATTTTTTGTTTTCAATCATTCGATGGCCGGGAAAATATAATATTGAAGCGATCAATCACCAGGTGCGAAAAAAAATGCGGTTTTGATCCCCCAACGGATAAGCCGGCGGGTAAGGAGTATCCGGTTTTGGTGCAAAACTTGCTGAACGATAAATGATGTTTAAGTTATCTGAAATATCTTTGACCAGGCAGAGGAACAAGCCGTTGACTTTAAATATATTTGAAATTGCTTTAATATCCGTTGCCCTTGGCTTTGACGCTTTTGCAGTGGGTCTGGGGGTCGGGACGACATGCTGTGCTCCCCGGCAAATCTTTCGCCTGTCATTTCATTTCGGTCTCTTTCAGTTTATGATGCCGCTTGTCGGCTGGTTGTCAGGGCGGTATATTTTGGTTTGGGCTGAAACCTGGGGTCCCTGGATAGCGTTCGGTCTGCTTTTATTTATCGGTGCCCGGATGGTGCGCCAGGGTGCATTTCCCGCTGAAGAAGAAACAGAATGCCCCGATCCGACCAAGGGTTTCAGCTTGATCATGCTGTCTTTGGCAACCAGCATCGATGCCCTGGGAGTGGGTTTCGGCCTGGGGGTTTTAAAGCAGAGCTTATTTTTAGTGGCGGTGTGGATCGGCATTACCGCCAGCGCCATGACCTGGTCGGCGATGAAAATTGGAAATCGACTGTCTCAAAAATTTGCTCACCGGATGGAAATCATCGGCGGCCTGATTCTGATTATTATCGCCTTTAAATTATTGCTCGCCTGACGCCTCTAAAATCAGCGGCCACCAGCAGAGGTGGCCCCGGCCCCTTCCAGGGGCCATCCTCATACACCCGCTCTGCTGTTGGCCGCTGATTTTCTCATACCCATCATT
>JBAVYC010000428.1:0-7625 GCA_049698595.1 Desulfobacterales bacterium
GTTCAGCGAAGCATCTTGTCTTTGCTGACTATGGGTACCGCAGGCATCGGTGAGCAGGGTCACCAGGAACCCGTGGTCGCAGGCATCACGCACGGCCGACTCGACACACTGATCCGTCACCAAACCGGCCAGAACCAAATAGTCGATTTCCAGCGCTCGCAAGATATAGTCAATGTTGGTGGAGACGAATACACTGGAAGATCCCTTGGGAAGTATGATTTCATCGGGCAGCGGCGCAATGGCCTCGGGGACCCTGGCCCACGGAGAGCCTTTTGGAACCAGAAATCCGCTGATTTTGTAGTCCAACCCCCGCTCGCGGCCGTCGGCCGTTAAACTCTCGATGACGGTGTACATGACTTCGATACCCGCTTTGCGACAGCAGGCCTGCATTTTCCTGATGTTGGGCAGTACGTGTTCCTTGATCCGGTCGAAGTAGTAAGTGTGCTCCGGCGGAATATGATTCGAATCGATGTGCTCCCATTCACCTTCGCCGGGAAATGCACAGTAGTGCTGCACATCGATAATTAATAGCGCCGTGTTTGCAGCAACGATCCGACGGTTGCGCGTGATGCCGCCGCGCCCGTCTGAAGCGGCCGATAGTCTCGTCATAAGGGTTTACCTCCTATCCAGAATCCGCCGGCGACGGACTCAAAAAGAAAAATACCTACATTTTTCAACACTCGATCGAATCGAAAGCCACTCGCCCGGATGTTCTCGAAGGACAGAAACGGACCGGGGCTAACACTGGGCAGGTTCCCTGCCGGTATCTATAGGAAAGTTTCAGTGGGTCGTTTTGAAAATAGCCCTTTTCAAACGGCTGAGGCTGAACTCCTGGTTTCCCATGATCCCTTCCGGCCTCAGCACCAGAATGATGATCATAAAGGCGGCCAGAAGTAATGTTGTCAACCCGAGCATACGGGGGACTTCAAAGAGGCCGAAAAAACTGAACCCTTCCTCGATGGGGGATAAAATTTCGACAAAACCGGTGATGAAAGCGGCCCCGATAACAGCCCCGCTGATGCTGCCCAGGCCACCGATAACAATCATTGTGACGACATTGAAGATCAGGTGGAGACCGAATACGCGCGGGTAGAGATTGAGGATCAGATGAATCCAGAGGATGCCGCCGATGGCCGTGAAAAAGGAGCTCAGCCCAAAGGCGTATACCTTGTACCGCAGCAGGTTGACGCCCATGTGCTCGGCCATATCCTGGTCCTGACCAATGGTGATCAGTGCCCGGCCGAAAAAGGAGCGCCGTAGACGCAGGCAGATGACGATCAGCAGGAAGGCAATTCCCCAGACCCACCAGATAGTGGTGTGGGCCGGAAATTGACGCAGGCCCATTGCACCGTTGGTAACGTCCGGTATGTTCTCGACAATGGTGATGGTGATGAAGTTGAGTCCCAGGGTGGCCAGGATAAAATAAAGGCCCTTGAGCCTCATGGCCGGCAGGGCCAGAACGACACCGAACAGCGCGCCGGCAATACCGCCGATCAAGAGCGCCGGCAAAAAGGGAACTTGGTTGTTTAGTATGATTGCCGGCAACGCCAGGTCTATGATGTCCCGTTTAAAAGCAACGGGCAGTGTTAAAAATGCGGCGGCATACCCGCCTACGAGCATGATGCCGCCGTGCCCGATTGAGAAGAGGTTTGCCCAACCGTTGGTGATGTTCAGCGACACGGCCAGAATCGTATTGATCCCGAAGAGCAGCAGCAGCGTCAGCCAAAAACTGGGCAGCAATTTTTCGGCCGCGAACAACAGCCCGATGAATATTGCTACAACAATTGCATTTTTGAAATAATTCATAATACGGACGTAATATATTTTTAAAAATCGGCAGAATACCTCGTTGATCCCGTATCGAGCACCCAGTATCCAGTATCTTGGTCGATTACTCCTGCAGCGCATTAGTCTATATGATATGGCCTTATTGCAATCGAACCAATGAAACACTTACCTGATGTTCGGCCTGAAGAGACCGCTGGGTCTGAAAATGAGCAGACCGAAGAAAACAATCCAGACAAACAAGGGTCTCAACCCCACCAGTGTATCCGGTAAAAAGGCCACGAAAAGGGTTTCGCCCACCCCCACGAGGTATCCTGCAACCATGGCGCCCATCACATTGCCAACCCCGCCGAGCACCGCACAAATAAACGCATTGACCACCAGAACAATGCCCATGCTGCACTGAACCGAGCCGAACTTGATACCCCAGATCAGTGCCGCCACCCCGGCCAGAAACGAGGATAAAATGAAGGTAATGATGATAACTCTTTCGGTGTTGACCCCCATGGTGTTGGTGGTGTCGGGATCGTATGACATGGCGCGCATGGCGACCCCGGTTTTGGTGTATTTAACGAAATAGAGCAACAGCCCCCCGATAACAACGGTCAAAAGTAAAATGACAATGGTTTTCTTGAACACGATCAGTTCGCCCAGCATGATGGCGCCGCTAAAAAATTTTGGCACCGGAAACTTCTTCAGCTTATCGGTCAGCAGCATAATAAATAAGGTGCGAATCCCGAAGGAAGCAGCCAGTGAAGTAATAAAGAGCGTGATCATGCCGGCACCCCGCAAGGGTTTGAAGGCTATTCGCTCGATGATCAGGCCGATGACGATCGATCCCGCTATCGCAGACAGACATCCGGCCCAAAACGGCAGCTCCCAAACGACCGTTACCATAAAAGCGGCCATGGCGCCGACCATCATGACTTCACCGTGGGCAAAATTAACCAGGCCGATAAGACCGAAAGTCATGGTATACCCGGCGGCCATCATTGCATTGAGGCTGCCCCAGCCCAGCGAATTAATCAGCTGCTGCAAAAAATAGTTCAACGCTATCTTCCTCCATCGGACGCGTCAGCCCATATATTTACTAATAAAGAACTAAGAATCAATCGAATCCGAGATAAATATCGGCGATGCTGCGGTCTTCAAGCAGGTCTTTTGGTCGACCCTGGTGTACAATGGCCCCGTTTTCCATGACGAATGCGTAGTTTGAAATTTCCATCGCCAGGCGGGCATTCTGTTCCACCAGGAAAATGGAAAATCCTGCTTTATTGATCTGAACAAGGGTGTCGGTGATCATTTCGACGATGATCGGCGCCAGTCCCAGAGAGGGCTCGTCAAGCAGAAGCAACCGCGGCCGGGTTATCAAGGCGCGGGCAATCGCCAGCATTTGCTGCTCGCCGCCGCTCAATGTTTCGGCAAGTTGACGGCTGCGCTCCTGCAGACGGGGAAACAGTGTATAAACCCACTGCAAATTCCGGCGAAACTCGTCTTTGCTCTTCAGCAGGTATCCACCGACAACCAGGTTATCCATCACGGTCAGATTGCCGAAGATGAGCCGGCCTTCGGGGCAATAACCGACCCCCAAAGAAGCGATGCGATACGGCGGCAGACCGCTCATGTCCCGGCCTTTGAAAAGAAGCTGCCCTTCCCAGGGTTTGAGCTGTCCGATGATCGTCCGCAGGATGGTACTCTTACCGACACCGTTTGACCCGAGCAAAGTCACGATGTCACCCTCTTCAATGTGAAGATCGATTTCCCGCACCACCGTTTTTTTACCATAGCCGGTTGTTAGACGGCTCATTTCGAGTAATCGCGAATCGTTCATACAGTGCTTTTCCCCAGGTAGGCACGAATAACTTCCGGATCATGGCGGATCTCTTCACTCGAGCCTTCCGCGATTAACGTGCCGTTATTCATGACCGCGATGGAATCGCAAAGATTCATGATGACTTTCATGTCGTGCTCGACCAGAATAATGCTTAGCTGGTACTCTTGCCGCAGCTTCAGCACGATATCTGACAACTCGTCTTTTTCAGGATGGGTGAGACCTGCCATGGGTTCATCAAGCATGAGCACCCGGGGATTGAGGCACAAGGCGGCGGCAATACTGACCTTGCGCTGCAATCCGTAGGGCAGTTCGTCGCTGTATTCATCTTTGAGGTGATCGACGCCTAGTTTGGCCAGATATTGAATGGCCTGCTGTTCCAGCTCTTTCTCCTGACGTCGATAGCGGCGGGTTTGTAGTATGGCGCTGAGCAGATTGTAATCGTAAGCCGCAAAAAACGCGGTCATCATGGTTTCCAATACGGAACGGTTTGCGAGCAGCTTGACGGTTTGAAAGGTGCGCGCCACCCTCTTGCCGGCAACGAAATCCGGTTTTCGGCCGGTAATATCTTCACTGTCAAGCAGCACCCGGCCACCGGTAGGTCTGTAAAGTCCGGAGATGAGATTAAAGACGGTGCTCTTGCCGGCACCGTTGGGTCCGATGAGTCCTTTGAGCTCACCCGATTTCAAATTCAGACTGAAACCGGATACCGCCTTCAGCCCGCCGAAGTATTTCTCCAGCTGAATGAGCTGTAAAATATCGGCACTGGTTTCGTCTGCCTCAATACGATCGGGCAACGCTAGGCTCCTTCCAATTTTTCAGAGGCAAAACCTTATCGCCACTAAGACACAAAAACACGAAGATACATTTTAGCAAAAATTTTGCTTTGAGTCTTTGTGCCTTCGTGGCAAATTTTCTGCTTTATCCAGCTTAGGTCCACCGGGTACAGATGCCGGTTTACTTAAACGGCATGGTTTCTAAGCCCTGTGGAGTAAAGCTTTCGTAGGACTGGAAATCGTGAAACTCACGTTTGCCGTCTTTCACAACCTTCCAGATCTGTCCTTTGCGGGGCCAACCCTCTTTGGTGAAGCTGAAGGACTGAGTAGTCGCCGCAAATTTGACCTTCAGCAGGGCATCGCGTGTCGCCAGACGTTTTGCGGCCAGATCGGCCTTATCCCACCAGGCGGACCCTTTTTCCTTGATGACGGCCTGGATAGCTTCGGTCATAATCATCAGGGCGTCATAGCCCATGGTTCCAAATGCACCCGGGTCGTCATTGTGCTTTTTACGATAGGCGACCACAAATTTATCCGCCATTTCCGGCAAATTGGGTTGGTCGGCATGAAAATGGGTCGAAAAAACCATGCCTTCAACCGCATCGCCCCCGACGTCGGTGAGGGCCGTCGTGTCGACGCCGTCTGTGCCGATGAGCGGCAGATCGATGCCGATATCACGCGCCTGTTTCGCGATGGTCGGGGCATCCTGCGGCCAGGTCGGCAGGATGATGGCCTGAATACCCAGTTTTTTTATTTGCGATTTCAGACGCGTCAATTGGGCCGCGTAATCCGTATCGCCGGTCTGATAGGTCAGAACCAGCGGTACGGGGTTTTCTTTGCCGGTAAAATGTTTGGCAAAATGAATGAAATATTCGGTCAGCTTGGTCCCATAAGCACTGGCGATATCCTTGAAGATAGCAAAGGTGTTGTACCCGAGCTTCTCGACCACATATTTGGCAACCGCCCGCCCCTGATCGTTGTCCGGTCCGGGAGCCATAAACATAAATTCGCTGATCAGGGGAATGGTCGGGGTGGTTCCGCCGATGTCAGCGTAGGGGGCCTTGGATTTGGCAAATACCTCTCCCGCCGCCGTTGCAAAAGAAATGTCGTTGCCGCCGATGCCGGCAATCACTTTTTCATTGTCCAACAATCGGTGGGCCTTGGTGGCAAAAACCGCCGGGTCGGAACCGCCGTCCACAATAACCACTTTAACCGGATACCCCTCAATGCCGCCGCCGGCATTCAAAAGGGCTTCGGCCACTTCGATTGTGTACTGATTTTCGATACCCATTTCGGCAGCCTCCCCCGTCAGTTCGACAATGGCGCCGATCTTGATCGGTTCTTTGGCCGCAACGGCCGGAACGGCCATCAGTCCGAAGATGAGGCCGATCGCCAGAACTCCTGTCAACCATTTACTCGTTCTCATATTTTTTCTCCTTTCTGTTTAAAACGTCTCGGCATATTTCTCTATTTCCCAGCCGGATACATGCTGAATATAGGTGGTCCAGGCAAACCGCTTCATTGCCAGATACTCCTCGATAAAGACGTTGTTCAGCAGCTCCGTAAAAAAAGGATCGGCAGCCAGTGCGCCGGCTGCTTCGCCGAGGCTTTCGGGCAATCGTTCGATGCCCCGTTGTCGTTTTTCCCCGTCCGGCAGGTCATGCGGATCTCCGGCGACGGCGTCGCCCGGCTCGATACGATGATTCACGCCGTCCATTCCCGCTGCCAGCACCGCCAGAATCGCCAGATAGGGATTGCCGGCTGCATCGGCCGGCTTGTATTCAATGTTGAAGGATTTCTCCTCACTGCCTTTCATCCCGGTGATGACCCTGAGGGCAGCCTCGCGGTTGTCGTAACCCCAGCAGGTATAGGCCGATGCCCAGTTGTGGGGTAAAAGGCGTTTGTAGGAATTCACCGTTGGAGCCGTAAATGCGCACAGCGCCTTGAGGTGTGAGAGAATGCCACCGATGAAATGACGTCCGAACTCGGAAAGCCCCTTCTCGGACGCCGGATCGTAGAACAAGTTTATCCCCCTCTGCCAAAGACTGAAATGCATGTGGGCGCCGCTGCCGGCAAGATGCGGAAACGGCTTGGGCATAAACGAGGCGACAATCCCGTGTTTGAGTGCAACCGCGCGGCAGGTTTCTCTGAAACGCACCTGGTTGTCGGCGGATTGAAGTGCATCGTCATAGCGGTAAACAATTTCAACCTGACCACGGCCGTATTCGGGATAATATTTTTCAACGGTCAGTCCCTGATTTCTGAGGGCGTGAATAATGTCCAGCACAATATCGTGCTGTTCATTCATCCCTTTGGTAGCAAAACAAAGGCTGTCGTCAAATGGGATCAGTCGACCGGATTCATCCCGTTTTAGAAAATAGAATTCGTTTTCAAAGGCGGTTTTCACTTCATAGCCCAGGGTACTTAAGAAGTTTTTCAGCAGGGTGCGGCTGCACAAATTACTGGGACTGCGATCGTCCTTGTTGACAAAATCGCAAATCATCATGGCCGAGTCGGATACATATGGCAAAATGCGGAAGGAGTCGAGGTCGGGAATACCGAGGATCTCGCCGACACAGCCGAATCGGGTCTCCGGCGTGAGGTCGTCCAGAACGCTGAAAAAGGGCATGGCGATGGCAAAAGGATGTCCGCTGTCAAGGTCTCCCTCCAGCGCCTCGGCCGTCGAAATGTAACTTCGGATCACCCCCTCATTGTCAATATATACGAAACGAATCATTTCGATATTGTTCGTATTGACAATCGACAAGACTTCCTTTTTAGTCATGGTCTCCCCCCCAATTTCGTCCTCTGACCGCCACATAAATGCTAATCCATTCAACTCAAACAGGCATCGTTGTTGGTTCATAGGAAAAAAGAAAGGGGGATGTCAAGGTTAATTTGTCAATTCAATCTTATGGTTGTGCTTTCGAAGGCATATTACTAGCAAGCTCGATTGGATATCTCTCCATTTAAGGCTGTTCCCGGCATGACCACGTCTGACGCCTCAACCAAATGACAGGCGCTTACTGGCACCTATTGCCCATGCTCGAACCATTTTCGGCCATCCACCTTGAGCCAGGTTCGGCCGACCGATCTTTCAATTCTCATGTTTAGGGTAAGGGGGTCGAAAAAATAGGTGAGATAACAGTGGAGCCGGGGATCGGACAGCACATCCGGATTAAAAATCACCAAATTTGTTCCTTTGATCCTCGCCGATGGTACCAAAATCCCTG
>JBAVYC010000429.1:0-1588 GCA_049698595.1 Desulfobacterales bacterium
TTTCGTTGCACTCAACCCAACCTACATGTTGCCGGTGGTATTACCAAATACGAAACCCAACAATGGCCGATTTCAAAACCGAGTCCCAGAAGTTTCTTTCTCGATCAGACTGGACGCTCGCGGCCAGCGGCGGTGCTCGTGTGAAACTACGCCAAAATGGCATAGTTTCTTTGATGATCGGACCGGCTGTTTTTTTAGCCGGTGGTTGGGCTTATATGAAACTACATTTATTTAGACAGGATTATCAGGATAATTTTGTGTTAGCATAGCTATATCCTGTCCATCCTGTTGATCCTGTCAGAAAAATAGAATTGCATTTCGTTAAGTTTCTTTTTCGATTTGACCAGCCGTTTTTTAGCCAGCGGCGGGGCTGAACACTGACACCTTAACCTTGCTTACGTCATGTTGTCAGATAAAAGCCGATAAGGGGCTAAAACGGCTAAACTGGAATTACCTATTAAATATGGGGCCTGCCGGATGCAGAAGTACAGCAAGATAATAGGGGTGCTGACGGTCGTGGCAATAGCGTCGTCGATGCCGGGATCTGCGGCTGGCAAGCCTTCGGTATTTGTCAGCATCAACCCCCAAAAGTATTTCGTGCAACGAATTGGCAAAGACCTGGTCGATATTCAGGTGATGGTTCAACCCGGAGCAAGTCCGGCGAGTTATGAGCCTAAACCCAGGCAGATGGCGGCCATCGCCAAAACCTTTATCTATTTCTCGATCGGTGTGCCGTTTGAAAACGTCTGGTTAAACAAAATCGCTTCATCAAACCCGAATATGATGGTCGTGCAAACAGATCATGGAATCCAAAAAATTCCCATGGCGGACTATCATCACCACCGGGGGGCATCGGATCATCGAGAAACGGACCGGCATGCTGAAAACAAACATGGACAAGCTGAAAATCAACGGGATCCCGGCATCCTCGATCCTCATATCTGGTTATCACCACCGTTGGTGATGATCCAGGCCCGTACAATTCTAGTGGCGCTCCAAAAGGTTGATCCGGTCCATCGGTCCGATTATGAGGCCAACTTCAAAACCTTCATCTCGGAAATTACAAAACTGGACGCCGAACTCAAGAACATCTTCAGCAGCAGGCAGGGACTGCAGTTTATGGTGTTTCATCCCGCTTGGGGATATTTTGCCGACACGTACGGACTGAAACAGATCCCGGTGGAAATCGAAGGTAAGAATCCAAAACCGGCTCAACTCAAGGAATTAATTAAATACGCCAACCAAAACGAGATTAACGTCATTTTCGTACAGCCGCAATTTTCCGCCAAAAGTGCCGAAGTCATTGCCAGGGGTATCGGTGGACAGGTCGTTTTTGCCGATCCGCTGGCCGAAGAGTGGAGCGTAAATTTGCGCAAAGTGGCCCGCGAAATTAGAGCGGCTTTGAAGTAAAACCCAACCCGGATAAACCGGAAAATATTTTGTTAGAAAAGGGTAAACGATCCCTATGAACAATACGATTATCGAAACACAAAATCTTAATTTCGCCTACGACCAGCAACCGGTGATTTGGGGCGTTAACCTTAGGATCCAATCGGGTGATTTCATGGCCATGATCGGTCCCAACGGC
>JBAVYC010000430.1:0-3162 GCA_049698595.1 Desulfobacterales bacterium
GGTTACCCCAACGTTGCAAAAGCCTGAGGGCTTCAGAGTCAAGGCGTCTGAGGGTGAAGTCGTAGTTCTTTACTTCAAACCCTCAGCAACGCCGAATCTGAAGTCCTCAGGCTTTCCCGAAGGGTAAACAACATGGCAAAATCGACCCCATCCTTCGAATTCACCAATGGAGGTATCCAGGAATTTGTCATTTTGCTATGATATTGGCAATAATTGCAGACCATTATCCAATCTTTGGCATGTTGTTTATGCAACTAAGGGGGTTAATTTCAGGTGGAGAATAGGCAATCGTGTGGTATAAGTCAAATAAAATGGGCAAGGTTTCAGGTGTCGGGTGTCAGCAATTAAAAAAAATTGAGACTTGTAATTTGTTATTTCAGATGTTGGCATTGAAAACATAGTTCCTTTACCCCACTAGCTGGATGACAGTAAAAGATGGTTGAAACTTAGAATTTGAGAGAGTAACCCCCTTTGAATCCTCCCGAAACAATACGCCGGCTGCAGCGCATGTGGTGGAGAGTGGTCATTTACTGTTCTGGCTTCCTTTCAGGCGCTTTTTTGATATTGAATGCTGATTGGCAAAACCGGCATGGTCTGCAGGGGATAGTTCAGGCGGCCATCATCACAGCATTTGTCCTTATCCTGCTGCGGATCGGATTGCCGTTGAATTATCACCCCCGTAAAAAGGTATTGCATTCGAATTTTGGATATGGCACATGGATTACCATAACACGCGCGATGCTGATTGCCTTGGTTGCCGGCTACCTGTTCCAGCCATGGCCGCAGTCAGACCTTTTTCCCGGTCGGCTGTCATGGACACCCGGTACCCTTTACTTGACGGCATCGCTTTTGGATTATCTGGATGGTCGGGTCGCCCGAGCCGGCGGGTTTGAAACCCGTCTGGGAGCGTTTCTCGATATCAACATCGATGCCCTGGGATTACTGATCGCACCGCTTTTGGCAGTCTGCTACGGTCAACTGCCGGGTGCCTATCTGAGTGTCGGCGCCGTTTACTATTTGCTTGTTTTCGGTACCTGGCTGAGAAAAAAATATTCAAAACCTGTATTTGATATTAAACCCCGGCGCAGCGCCCGCATTATCGCCGGTTTTCAAATGGGTTTTGTGGGCATCGCACTGCTGCCGGTTATTTCGCCTCCGATTACAACGGTGGCGGCCTACATTTTCATGATCCCGCTCTTGGCCGGATTTGCCAAAGACTGGCTGATTGCCAGCGGATATACAAATAAATATGGACCCAATTGAATCGATCGAGGATTTTAAAGCCTGCTTAACCAGGGCGGAAGCATTTCGCGCCACTCATAAGCGGCCGTTTATCACCGTCAGCTACGCTCAGAGCGTGGACGGCAGCATTGCTTCCCGAAACAGGCTGCCCATTCAGCTCAGCGGACCGGAGTCCGCCGTATTGACCCATCAAATACGGGCAACCAGTGATGCGATTTTAATCGGGATCGGCACTCTGCTGGCAGATGATCCCCGCTTGTCCGTCAGGCTGGCTGAAGGAAGCAACCCACAGCCAATCATCCTTGACACTCACCTGCGAACCCCTCCGAGCGCTAGACTGATAAAACAATCTGATCTCAGCCCCTGGATCATCAACGCCGAAGATAACCGCAGCAACCGAATCGAGGCCCTAAAAAATGCCGGTGCAACCCCCCTGCCCTGCGTCACAGGCCGGGACGGAAAAATCGATCTGCATGCCCTGATGGCAATGCTGGCCAAAATGCAGGTCAGCAGCATCATGGTAGAAGGAGGGGCTAAGGTGATTACCAGCTTTGTCCATTCAGGCCTGATCGATCAGTTTATTATTACGGTGTCGCCAAGACTGGTGGGCGGTCTGCCGGTTATCGATTCCAATGGACTGAATTTGAATACTGATTTAACAATGGGTCATGTAAGCTACCAGCGTTCAGGTAATGACCTGATCATCTGGACCCGCCCGGACTGGAAGTAAAGCATGAACCGCATATCCGTAATTTTCAAAAACCCGTATGAGATTGAACTGCTGCGGGACTCTTTGCCGCCGCCCCGGAAAGGTGAAGTTCTTGTCAAAACGCACCTGTCGGCCATAAGTCCGGGCACGGAAATGCTGGTTTACCGCGGTCAGTTTCCTCCAAACCTGCCTGTCGATAAGAACATCGCGGCACTCGCTCACGACTTCAAATATCCGCTCAAATATGGCTATACCAGTATCGGCCGCGTGGTTGAGACCGGTCCGGCAGTCTCAAACGGCTGGCTGGATCGAATGGTGTTCTGCTTTAATCCCCATGAGAGCCTTTATGTTACTCACCAGGATCAGCTGATACCCGTTCCTGGGGATATCGATCCGGCGGATGCAGTCTTCCTACCGAATATGGAATCGGCCGTCAATTTTCTGATGGATGGGCAACCCATCATCGGTGAAGCCGTTGTCATATTCGGACAGGGTGTGGTCGGATTGCTGGCAGCAGCCCAGTTGGCGACCTTACCCCTGAGTTGCCTGGTCACCCTGGACAAATGGCCGTTGCGGCGCAAAAAATCTCTGGATGCCGGTGCTCACTTCACATGGGATCCGGCAGCACCCGATCTGCAGGAAAAAATAGCCGCGCTATGCGAATCTCGCTCCGGCAACAAAAACGCCGATCTCATTTATGAATTATCCGGCAACCCCGAGGCCCTCAATCAGGCAGTTGAGATTGCCGGTTTCGGCACCCGCATTGTCATCGGGTCCTGGTATGGCACCAGCAAAGCGATACTGGACCTGGGAGCAGGATTTCATCGCAACCGCATCCGCTTTATCAGCAGTCAGGTCAGCACCCTGGCGCCGGAGTTTTCCGGCAGATGGTCAAAAGACAGGCGTTTGAATGTCGCCTGGGAAATGATCCGTCGCATAAAACCGGCTGATTTTATCACACACCGCTTTGATATCCACCGGGCCGGGGAGGCTTATGACTTGCTGAACGAAAGGCCGGGGGAAGCCATCCAGGTCGTGCTGACTTACGAATAAAGAGGTTAGATGGTTCGAGGTTCAGGGTTCAGGGTTGAAAAAAATCAGACAGCTTAGATGAAACTAGACCAAAATAGCGCTATTTCTCGATAGGGGTCGGGAAGAGCTTTCGCTCTCCCCGCCCTCCGAACCGTGCATGCGGTTCTCCCGCACACGGC